>JAHDGP010000073.1 GCA_020627525.1 Bacteroidota bacterium | reverse complement strand
AACACCAAATACATTTGATAAAGAAGAGGCGCAAAACAAAAGAACAGAAATAATCCAAGAGTTGGCAAGAGCGGAAGAAATAAAGCTTTCAAATTCTGTTTGTCTAGAAATAGCCAGCTCAAAAGAATACTTGCGAGATGCAGCATTTTTAGCATATGCAAAAAGCTTATTTGAACGAATTAATACATCAAAAGGGGGCGTTTATATATTGGTATTATGGAGGCAGTTTGCATGGAAACCAGAAGGTTCACCAATTAAAGACTTTGTATTAAATGCAAAAGAAATACTAAATGCAGAACGAAATTTGAAAATCGCATTTCTTCCATACAAGTAAGGAACACTTTTATGAAGTCCTTACCAAAATTCATTTTATCTTTATCCGATAAAATAGAAACAAAACATTTGTACGATTTAAAAGTATTCTAATTTATAGAAAATATTAACCCCAAACATAAAATTTCCAGCAATGAAATACCTAATTTACCTTTTTCTAGTGTCCATATCTATTGGATCATTTGCTCAAAAGGCACAGGAAAACAAGAAAGAAGAAATTGAAAGCCCAATTACCGATCCAGATAAAATGGAAGAGCTAGATAAGCATCCAGAATTTCCTGGTGGAATTGACAAAATGATGGTTTATATTTATGAAAATATAGGTTATCCCAAAGCAGCTATAGACAAAAACATTGAAGGAATGGTCGTCATTTCCTTCGTCGTTGAGAAAGATGGTTCCTTAAGTAATATTTCCATTTTTCGAGATATTGGTGGAGGCTGTGGACCAGAAGCAGCTAGAATTGTAAAGTCAATGCCAAACTGGTCTCCTGGAATACTAAACGGAGAGAAGGTTAGAGTATCATTTAATTTGCCAGTTCGTTTTAAACTGAATCCTCCCAAAGCGAAAAAGAAAAAGAAAAGAAAAAGAAGGAACTAAATAAACCTTTTCATTCGGTCAAAGTTAAATTTTAGATTAATTTTAGACCACTATGAGAATATATAGCTGTTTTTTACTGTTTTTAGCCTTGACTTTTTCAATTCAGGCGCAACAAAATCCTGTTTCTGCAACCAAAGAAGACAATAAAGTTTATAAATCGGTAGATAACCCACCAGAATTTCCTGGCGGACCAGGAGAACTATTGAAACATATTTATGAAAACTTGACTTATCCTCAAGAAGCCAAAGATGCTGGAATCGAAGGAACAGTTGTTGTTTCCTTTGTTGTTGAAAAAGATGGTGCTGTGGAGAATGTGGAAGTGAGAAGAGATATTGGAAATGGATGTGGAGCCGCCGCCGCAGAATCAATAAAGTCATTGCCTAACTGGAAACCTGGTGAGCAAAATGGTGTTCCTGCAAGAGTTAGCTTTAATATCCCTATAAAATTTAAACTGGACAACCAAAAAGCTGAAGTTTTAAGTGATTCTGAAAAATTACACAGAAGAGCAGATTTTCCACCTTCTTACGGTCAAAATATTGCCGATTTGCAGCAATATATAGATGATAATTTGATTTTCCCTGAAGAGGCAATTGCCAACAATACCAATGGATTTGTGACCATCGAATTTGAAGTGCAAAAAGATGGTAGCCTTAAAGATATAAATATCAAAAGAGATTTAGAAAATGGTTGTGGAGTAGCTGCCAAGCGTTTATTTGAAAATATGCCCAATTGGAATGCTGGATATAACGAAAAAGATAAACCTTTAAGAGTCTATCATACAGTGGCTATCGAATTTGATCAAAAAAAATATAAAAAATTGAAGAAAAAGATTGATAAGGAACGTAAATAAGTAATGTTAGCATTGAACTTGTTTAGAATTGAGGATTTATTTATATATGAGATGTATTTTTGAGCCAGATAAAGCTCATTTTTGAAGGAATAGCCGTAGCTATTGCTGAAAAAATAGCTGAAATATGGCTTAAAAAGACGCTCATATATTTAAATTCATCAATTCTAAACAAGTTCATTAAAAACTAATATTCGAACAACGAAATTTATTGATATTTGAGACAGAAAACGAAGACCCTAGCAATGCTAAGTTGAGTCTTTTTGACGAAGAAGATCAAAAAATATCGCAGTCCCAATGCTGGTTTTGTTTTTTTAATGTTACTACTGATGCATCATTGATAAATTTATTTTATTTTTGTAACCATCAATGGTAATATCTTTAACGTTCAAAATTATTCAAGCTCTGGCTTTTGTTATTTGATCGTTTCCAATTAATTTTTAAATAAGATCTGATAATGAGAGTTAAATTAATCTATATTCTGTCAATTTTTGTTTTGTTTGCAACTGTTTCCTGCCAACAGGATAATAAAGGTAAAACTGCTACAAAACCTGCAACCAAATCTGCTGGCAAAGCCACCAATACACCGACAGCTCAAAAAGTTGATCCGAGGTTTCCTACAGAACCTGTTGTGGATCTTGGTGATTTGAAATATCAAGACACCGAAAAAGGAGAAAGACAAGCATTGCATAATGGCAAACCTTTTACAGGGGTAGCAATGATGAAACTATCAAGTGGTAAGCCATATACTTCAGAAACCTTTATTGACGGATTTAAAAATGGTCCTTATAAAATTTGGCACGGTAACGGAAACCTTTACCAAGAAGGAACAACCATCAACAATGGAACAAGTGATGGACTTTATCAGGAATACTACGAAACAGGTGAGCTGAAATACGAATACCATTACAAAAATGGTAAAAAAATCAAAGCTTGGAAGTCTTGGTATGAAAATGGTCAAATGTGGACTAAAAGAGATTTCAATTATGACCAGTTACATGGTAAAGTTTTAGTTTGGGATACTGACGGTACGTTGACCAAAGAATACACTTACAACAATGGACAATTAATTGATAAACAATTGTATTTCGAAGAGGAGTAAAACTCCTATTCGTTGATGTTGATTTTGTGTTCATCAAAGTCAAGAGATTCAATCGTTTTAACATCAAAACCTTTGTCTGAAATAAACCTAAGGATCTCATTCATATTCAATTTAGTACTATCAGAGATTTTTAGGTTTCCAAAATCTTCAAAGGCTTCTGGAAGATAAACCATTAATGATTTGTTGTTTCTAAATACACCAATTTCAGTGTCACCATCTGAATTATCAGGATCTAAGTAAAATACATAATCTTGTTGTGAATCATTTTTGTGTTTTGCAAATCCAATGGATTGTTCAGGAATTGCAGAATTGTCTTCATATCCAGTAAACCATCCAACTAAGTTGTGGTAAGTATAAAAGTTTACTGATGGATCAACTTTTACAACATACCAATTTTCTGATTGAGCAATCCCAAAACTGTGCTCAATACGTTTATCCGTTGAAAACAGTTCACCAAATTCCTTAATCATTTGTAGCAAATACGATTCAGTTGTATTTTTTGCTAAAATATATCTAGCATACTTTTCATTCTGAATTTTGTGAAACGTTTCTGAAGCTTTTTCTCTCTGGAAGGTTTCTTTAGAAGCATCAACAGTTTTTACAGCTAATGGCTTTTTCTTTTGAATTTTAGGACCATCAGTTTTACGATCAACAATCATCTGTTCGCTATTATTTTTACGCACAAACTGAACGTAAATAAATCCGATTAAGACAATTGATACTATTACAATTAAAATGTAATTCATTTGATTCAATGTTATTGTTTGTTGAACTAAATGCAGTTGTTAGACCTGCAATTTACTCAGTTCAATCTAAATTGTATTTCATATAAACAGTTTTGCGTATGTCTATTTGACGGGAAAAAGATTTACAAACTATTTTGCCGCAAGTGTAGCAATTTTTTCTGGAAAATTTATAATAACGGTCTATTTATTATTCAAGGCAGTACTACCCAAACAAATCTGTAGGATGTAACACTTTCAGGTCTATTTCATTTTTAGCTAAAAATTTTCTAAAATAGTTCACACTAACAATGTCCGCATCAATAAAATAATTTGATTGATATTTTTCGTTAAGTTGTTCTTGAAAATTCCCTAAAATGCGTTGGGTTAATTTAGGCCAAAACAGAGATTGCAAAGAGTTGATGTAATTGAAGTGTGTTTCTGAAATTCGAAAGGCATCCAGTTTTGTATTGTCATTGCTTTCAAAAATTTTTACCAATGCCTGCGAGGTCCTTTGTTTTACTACATGGTTGAAATGATCATTGATTGCCACTTTACCAGAAACTAAAGAAGAGTTGGGAATAATTTCTAAAACATTGACCAAAAAATCTGTCAATTCATACATTCTACTCTTTATATGATTGACACGACTTTCGACCAACGGAGACCATTCATGATTGCCCAATTCATCAAATAAATGTTGCAAACAAGTATTGTCTGGAGAAACTAAATAATCTGAAGAGAAATGATCTTGAATGTATTTTTTCTTCGCATTCTTAGCATATCCTTTCAACCCAAACTGATCTATCCATTTTCCACAACAGGTTTGTTCTGGGTTGTAAATGACTCTACAACCGTGTCTTTCCAATATTTCAACCGTTTTAATGCCAATGGAAGGATAAAACAAGTCAATACTGCAAGGAATAAAAAGACGAACATTCATAGCTACCTGTTAAAGAAGTTTTTCAATAGCACGTTTTACTTTATTAGAATTTGGTTTTGTAGTCGATAAAAAGTAATCAACAACTTCTCCTTTTCTATTTATTAAATATTTTTGAAAATTCCATTTTGGTGAAATGTTGACACTTCCGTTTTGCTTTTTATCACTCAAAAATTTATACAAATCAGATGCATCTTTGCCCTTTACGGTGGTTTTTTCAAAAATTTGAAAACTCACACCATAATTTATGCTGCAAAAGGATTCAATTTCATCTCCATTTAAAGGTTCCTGACCACCAAAGTCGTTAGAGGGAAAGCCCAAAACAACAAATCCTTGATCCTTATATGTTTGGTACAATTCTTCTAAATCTTTATACTGTGGCGTAAATCCACATTCAGAAGCTGTATTAACAATAAGAATCACCTTATCTTTATATTCAGATAGTTGAATCGGTTTGTTTTGAAGGCTGTTAGCAGTAAATTGATAGATATTTTTTTCCATTGTTGTTTTTCTAAGCTTTAAAATAAATAATTGACGCCTATTATACAATTGCTAAACCATTTTTGTTGAAAATTTGTATCATAAGCTATTTGAAAAGTAATGATTATCGTATAGTTTGACTAGGAGTTTAAATTCCTCAATTCTAAACAAGTTCAATAGATGATTTAAACTTAAAAAAGAAAATTTATTCAAAAAAAGAAAATCAAACGCCATGTATAAAAATTTAATATTGATTCTAGTTTGTTGTTATTCAGTAAGTATAGGCTGTCAAGCCCAAAATAAGGTAAAAAATCCTTCTTATGGCTTAATGCTCAAAACTTTATTGTCTCACACTGTTGAAGAAACAACTGTAGAAGATTTACAAAATTTAAAGCAAGATAATGTAATTTTGTTGGATGCAAGAGAAGCTAAAGAATTTAAAGTAAGCCATCTCAATAGTGCGCACTGGGTAGGTTATGATGATTTTTCTCCTAAAAGAGTAAAAGATATTCCTAAAGATGCTAAAGTGATTGTTTATTGCTCTGTAGGCTATCGAAGTGAAAAAATATCAGAACAATTGTTAGATATGGGCTTCAGTGATGTTTCAAATTTGTACGGCGGCATTTTTGAATGGGTAAATCAGGGAAATGAGGTGGTTAATGAAGAAGACAGTGTCACCAAAAAGGTACACGCTTATGACAAGCTTTGGGGATCTTGGATAGATGCACCTGAAGCAGAAAAAACGTATTAGAGAAGGTAGTAGATATTAACATTATATGGAAAAGATATTTTTTATAATATTTCTAGTCACAATGAGTCTGGGGTCAATGGCTCAAAATGAGTTAGATTTAAAAATAAAAATTAACAATTTTGAGGGAGAATGGTTAAAGCTTGGTTATCATTATGGAAGCAAGCAATATATTCAAGATTCTGTTCAGGTAAATAAAGACAATTGGGCGGTTTTTCAAAATGATACTGCTTTGCAAGGTGGAATTTACTTTGTCGTCGTTCCTGATCACGGTTATTTTGAAATTTTAATGACAGAAGATCAAAAGTTTTCGATGGAAGCAGATTTAGATGATTATGTTAATTCCATGAATGTTAATGGTTCAACTGAAAATGAACGATTTTACGAATACATTTCTTTCTTGACCTCAAAAAAAGTAAAATCTAAAGAATACATAGCCGCAATTGATTCTACCTCCACTGAAGAGGAAAAAGCCAAAGTAGACAAACAATTGAAAGGCTTAGACAAAGAAGTTAAGGCATTTCAAAAGAAATTTTTTAAAAAAAATCCCAATACATTTTACACCAAATACTTGAAAGCTTTTATGGATGTAGCGGTTCCAGAAGGACCAAAGCTGGAAGATGGAACAGAGGATAAACAATGGAGAGCTAAATACTTCAGAGCACATTATTTTGATGCAATAGATTTAACCGAAGAGAAATTTGCCAGAACTCCACTGATTGAAAAGAAAGTTGATTATTATTTGGATAAGCTGGTGCCTCCCTATGTTGATACTTTGCGAAATGAACTGAATCAGTTGATGACTAAAACGGAAGACAACCCAGAAGTACACAAGTTTCTAATGGCGCATTTATTAAACAAATACAGTAAATCCAAGATTATGGGAATGGATGCATTGTATGTTTATATGGTAGATAGTTTTTATGCCAAAGGGAAGGCTTATTGGGTAGACTCTGTGCAACTATTCAGAATTACAGACAGAGCTGAATCATTTCGCCCAAATTTGATTGGCAAAATTGCCCCCAACTTTCGTTTACAAGACAAAGAGGGTAAATACCATACACTCCACAATTTTAAAGAAGAATATGTAGTGCTTTATTTTTGGGACCCAGATTGTGGACATTGTAAAAAATCAACTCCTTTGGTAAAAGAGTTTGGCGAAAATCCAAAGTACAAGGATATTAAAATCATTGCAATTACAACAGAACATGAAGAAGAAAAATGGTACAAATATTTAGAGGAAAATCCATCCTCTTGGTTGCATTTGAGAGACTTTAAGTATCGCAGTAATTTTAGAAAAGAATATGATATTAGTGGCACACCAAGAATTTTTATTTTAGATAAAAACAAAAAGATCGTCGCTAAAAGATTGCCCGCCAAAAGCCTCGCTTCATACATGGATCGCTTATTGAAAACCAAAGAATCATCTTCTAAAAAATAAGTGCTACTGTTGAATAGGCAGAAATATTATTTATATCCTGATGATGTGCAATTGTTTCAAAAGAAACTATTTCGATGGATGCAACAGTTTGAACTTTTCAGTTACTTGGAAAGTAATAATTATCTGTATGATAAATATTCAAGTTACGATGGATTATATGCAATTGATTCCGCTTCCACTCTTTCCTTAAATTCGGGGAGTGCATTTGTTCAATTAGAAAAATACTATTCATCAAAGAAAGACTGGCTGTTTGGCTATTTTTCTTATGATTTGAAAAATGAGTTAGAAGAATTACATTCGAATAATGAGGATCAATTGGCTTTGCCCGACCTGCTTTTTTTTCAGCCTAAAATTGTTGTTTTAATCAAAGGCTCAGAAGTTGTTTTTGAATTTTTGAAAAATGAAAAAAAGATGCTTCAAATTATTGAAGAAATATTAAATCAATCAATTGAAGAAAATGCAGAGCAGTTAAACTTTCCCAAACTTAAAAACAAAGTTGATAAAGAAAATTACATTAAAGCTATAAATGAAATCCGAGAGAAAATTCGAGAGGGCGAAATTTATGAAATGAATTATTGCCAAGAATTTTTTGCTGAAAATGTAGATGTAAATCCAAGTAAAGTATTCAGTAAGTTAAATGATTTTTCTAGAAATCCTTTTGCTACTTTCTGTAAATTTCAAGATGTTTATTTAATGTGCGCAAGCCCTGAACGCTTTTTAAAGAAAGTTGGGAAGACACTGATCTCTCAGCCAATAAAAGGAACGATAAAAAGAGGGGAGAGCGCAGTACAAAATGAAATTTTAAAAGAACAATTAAAAAATGATCCCAAAGAGCAAGCGGAGAACGTTATGATTGTGGATTTGGTTAGAAATGATTTAATGAAATCATGTGAGACAGGCTCAGTAGAAGTGGAAGAGCTTTTTGGAGTTTATACCTTTAAATCGGTCAATCATTTAATATCAACTATAAAAGGGAATTTAGAAGGTACAACCTCATTTATAAAGGCAATCGAAAACGCCTTTCCAATGGGTTCTATGACGGGTTGTCCAAAAATCAGTGCTATGAATTTGATTGAAAAATTCGAATCTTCTAAAAGAGGTTTGTACTCAGGAGCAGTGGGATACATAGATCCAAACGAAAATTTTGATTTCAATGTAGTAATCAGGAGCTTAATATATCATCAACCAAAAAAATATTTATCATTGCAAATTGGAGGTGCAATTACATTTGATTCGGCAGCAGAAAAGGAGTATGAAGAATGTTTGTTGAAAGCAAGTTCCGTGCTGAAAGTCTTACAGTAAGACCAATTTAACATCCATCAAAATATAATTCAAAGTTTCAACAATCAGTTTTTTGTGAAAGTTATTTATGTATGTTGATTTGATCTTACCTTATCTTATCGCTTAGCTTTTGCAAATACTTAATTCGCATCGTTTAAGATAAGGTAAAGCTTGCGAAGCTCAAGGAGGTAATTTTTTTTGCTTGATTTGCTTTTATAATAGTCAATCATACCATCAAGCAATGTCATAATGATCTCTACATTGTTGAGTGGGTATAAATAAAATTCAATATTCGTTTTGTTGCCTTTATTTAAAAAACGTTTCTCAACACTTTTTACATCTATAACCGACCCTGATCTACTGACATCTATAAATAAATAAATGTATTTTTTTAGCTCATCATAAGTGAGCATTTTTAAGTCTTTATTGTTTTTATCAATATAGCCTTTAAAGAAACCAAACAAACATTTACCACTCGGTGATTTTAATAAATAGATGGGAAGATTCAGTTGAGAATACAATAAGGCAAACAACATATTCATTGTTACAACTTCCGTCTTTTTCTGAATAAACAATTCATTAATATAGAAATTTTCAATTGACATTCTTTCCTTATTGGTCAACCGAAATTCGTAATCTTTAAAAATGACATAGTTTATTTTTTCTACAATTTTTGTGGGCGAATTTTCGCCAAGAATGGCAATAGTTGCGTCTTGTTTTAAGTTGTAAAATGAAAATTGAAATTCATCGTATCCAAGTTTGGGATATTGAAAAGTAGAAATTAAATACAATCCATAAAGTAAATCATCTTTTTCAAATTCAGCCCAGAACTTTATTTTTTCGGAAAGGTTTTTAAAATTTATTTGATGAATAATATCTTCGGAGCGTTCTTGTACCAGTTGAATATTTGTTTCTTCCCAAAGGCTGTAAATTTCAGGCAGAATTTCAGGGCCAAAAGAAAGAATTTTGTGTTTAATTTGATTATACACATCTTGCTCAGGATCTTCTAGGAGATATAATAATGCTTCTATTTCTGTACTTACAAGCATTCGTGTTTTTTACATAGTGAAGAGAAACAAATTTTTAGTCAGTTGATTCTAACTTAGGACTAAACAAAAAATACAGCAAAACAAATTTTTTATCTAATCCTTAATTGTTGGGTTTAAAGTTTTCTTTCAAAAGGAAACGCTTTTTCGATTTGCAAGGGAAAAATTAATATGGCTAATCTATGATTAATTTTTACCAGTCCGCCATTGCAAACAAAAATCGGAAAAAGATCATCTTTTGATAACTTTAACCATAATACTTAAATAAAGTTGATAAACTAAATGAGCCAAAATTTTTGAGATCTGCTACAATATTCGATGCTGAAAAATCTCGGAAAATATCGAAGGTAAATGGTTCACTTTATTTACTTCGCTTTACCTAGGGAACAATTATAGAATTAATATAGAACAAATCTATAACAAAAAGAAAATATTTAAGAAAAAAAAGAAAATATTCTATAAAATATCATTTTGAAAGGCGTATTCTACCACTCGTTGGTCGATAATTATGTCTCTTGGTCCAATCTTGCGTTTGAGCTCGATTCCTGCTAAACTGACACAACGACTCATGGCAACATATACTTGTCCTGGTGCAAATGCACCTTTTCCAAAGTCTATTACAACTTGTTTGAAAGTCATTCCTTGGCTTTTGTGAATGGTAATCGCGTAAGCTAGTTTTAGGGGATACTGTGTAATGCTGCCTACAACTTGCGAGCTTATCTTGCTGCTACCTGCATCAAAAGCATACTTGTAAAAATCCCAAGATTCCTTTTTAACAAGATAAGTATCTATTTCACCTTTGGCATTTATTAAATCCACCTTGATGCCCTCTTTAACAATATCGCTTACGGTTCCAATAGAACCATTTACCCATCTGTTGCTTTTGGTATCATTTCTGGTAAACATAACTTGCGCGCCAATTTTGAGTACGAGTGCTTCTTCGCAAGGAAGGTTTCTCGTGTCTACTTGACCTGAAAGAGAAGCGACGGAGGTGTGTGGCATTCCTTCAATTTTTTCCAGCTCAGTTTTGTTTACCGTATTGGCTATGTCATTGGTGCTGCAAAGCATGATGATTGGCTCATCGTAAATTAATTCTTGCTCGAAGCAAATATCATTCAACTCCTCAAGCGATTCATAATCCATATTGTTGTTTCGAATATTATTCAAAATATTCAAAAAGTAAGCATCGTTTTGTCGGAAAATCTTAGTCAGTTCTAAATGAATTAAATCTACTTCCTCCAAGCATAATGCCGAAAAAAAGAATGGCGATTCATATCCTTTAGAATGCAAAACACCCAAAAAATCTCTTCGTACAATTGGTGGTAGTTGAAACAAATCTCCAATAAAAATCATTTGAACGCCACCAAATGGCAGCGATCTGTCTGGTCCCATGAGTTTCAGAAAATAGTCCATTGCATCTAAAATGTCTGCACGGACCATCGAAACCTCATCAATCACAATGCATTCTAACTTTGCAAACAATGATTTGTTGAATCGTCTTTTTAGTTCCGTCGGCTCAAAAGGTCTTGGTGGAAATTTAAAAAACGAATGAATCGTTTGACCACCAACGTTTATCGCAGCCAAGCCTGTTGGTGCTAAAAAAACAACATTTTTATCTGTAGTATTTTTAAAATGTCTTAATAGAGTTGATTTTCCAGTACCAGCTTTTCCCGTAATAAATAAATGATTACGGGTGTCATTCATCATTGAATACGCCAGCTTGAAATCATCCGTAAATTGAAATGACATATTATACTTTAATAATCCAATTATTTGGATCTGCAATTAAACCTCTTTTCATAGAGATCATTTTTTCTTTGATAGCAATTGAATGTTTTCTACTTTCTATACTTGGAAGTTCAATGACCCTTTCGCCATTACTCAATTTACTAATTGGAATAATTACAGCAGCGGTTCCAGCTCCAAATGAATCTTCTAGAATGCCTTTATCATAGCATTCAAAAATTTCTTGTTTTGAAATTGGTCTTTCCTCAACTGTATAACCTTCGCTTTTAAACAGTTCAATGATGGTTTGTCTAGTAGTACCGTTTAAAATACAGTCATTAAGTTCAGGAGTGACAACCTTACCATCAATTATGAAAAATACATTCATTGTTCCTATTTCTTGAATGTATTTGTGTTCTGCAGCATCCGTCCACAAAATTTGATCAAAACCCTTTTCTTTTGCCAACAAAGCTGGATAAAGAGTAGCAGCATAATTTCCTGCTGCTTTCGCAAATCCAGTACCCCCAGAAACAGCTCTTGTATAATGATCCTCAATGTGAACACTAACAGGATTTGCATAATAAGGTCCTACCGGACAAGTGAAAATTATAAATTTGTATGTCTTTGAAGCTTGAACACCAATAAACTCATCACTGGCATACATAAATGGTCTAATATACAAAGAGGCTCCTTCATGGGTTGGAACCCAATTTCTATCTATATCTAATAATTCTGTTAGTTTATCTAAGAAAATATTTTCAGGAATTTCCGGCATAGCCAATCTAACAGCCGACTTGTTAAATCTTCTAATATTTAACATTGGGCGAAACATTAATACAGATCCATTTGGACCTTTTTCAGCTTTCATTCCTTCAAAAATTGCCTGTCCATAGTGGAATACCAATGTTGCAGGGCTAATCCTTAAATGATCAAATGGTGTTATCTCACCTTGATCCCATTTACCATCTTTATAATTTAAAACCAGCATATGGTCAGAAAAAACTTTTCCAAATGGTAAATTGTCAAAGTCTACACTTTCTAATCTAGAACTTGAGACTTTATTTACTTTTGTTTGCGATAGTTGGATCATAAGTGTAATTATACTTTTAAAGTTGTTTAAGTAATGTCAAAAGAATAAACTATATATACAATAACCTTTATTTAATTTTTCTTGAAGACAAAGTCTTTACAAAATTTATGAACTTCTATTTTGCTGAAAATATTAAATTTCTTGGCTTTATTCTTAACTTATTCTGTAACCATTCTTTAAGATAGATTGTAACTAAATTTAGTTTTCAATGTACCTTTGATTGAAATAAAAATTTTGAAGTTGTTTAGATTAAGGATTTATTAAAATTCACTAATTTTAAGCAACTTCTTTATCGAATCACAATTAGAATACAAATATAATACATTTGTCATTGACTTATCTAACACAATGAAATATCAAGTCATGGAAAATTGTAATTTCTGACAGTATAGTAAAATTTTTAGTAATCTAAACGAAAATTGTAAAAATGTTGACAAAAGATATTCAGAGCTTGAAAATTTTATTTGAAAATGACGATTTGTACACTTGTCAGGATGATTCCGAATCTATTATTGGAAACAAAAAATCCAGTAATATGGAATTATGTGTTTTTACAAACCCATTGAGTTCTGATTTGGCACAATCAATCGACAAAATGCTCAAAGCTGTGTCTTATGATGACACCAGCTATACTGTACTTGAAGTACCTAATAATCAGTATTTAAGTTTCAAAAAAGCACAGAAACATTTTAATTTTGATAAAGCTTTAATATTTGGGCTTACTCCAAAAAGATTGTTGCTCAATATTTCTCCAAATTACTATACCAAATACACAGTTAACGATATTAAAATTTTGTTTTCTGTTGATTTTGCACAAATAAATGAACAAAGAAATCTGAATACTCATAAAATTCCACTGTGGAATCAGGTTAAAAATCATTTTACCAGAAAGCGATAAGACCAATATATGTTGTTTGTTTCTCCAAAATGTCTAGTTGTATGAACTAAGTAAGCGGAAAGATCAAATTAACATACATAAATAAATTTTACAAAAAACTGATTATCAAAACTTTGAATTATATTTTGATGGTTATTAAATTGGT
>JAHDGP010000072.1 GCA_020627525.1 Bacteroidota bacterium | reverse complement strand
AATAAAAATAGTTTCTTTGGGTTCTGGGATAATTTGGTTATCGATTCAGTAAGCATAAACTTGCAATTTAATTTTACTTCTTGAAATAGAAAATGAATGCCTTTAGTTATGCGAAATTGTATATTCAAATTCGTATGATTACAATTCTGGTAACTTTTCATTGATAGGATAAAACCCATTATCTAAAAAGAAACAATATTTTCTCAAATCCATTTCTGCTAGTTTTTCCAGATAATATATATACCTTTTCTCTTGATTACAATTAACTTTTATCAATTCATCATTTTTCAGATGCTGAAGAATTTCATTTTTATTTGACCACCAGTTTTTAACAAGTTGAACAGTCCAATACTTATTCCCATCGCAATAGTAAGACTCAAATACTTCTGCTGCTCCTGCATTCCACAATTGCAATAATTCAGTTTTGTTTCTTGGTTGAATCATTACATATTCCATGCAGTTTTCATCAAGAATAACATTTTTTGGTGATTCAATTATTCCTGTTCCACAAGTATCCGTTTCACCAGTATAAAAAGGACCAGGAAAGTTTAACTCCCCCTTTTTTGACCACCCAGAGCCAGAGAAATCAGAATCTAAACAAAAATCTAAAAAAAGATTAATTGTAGTATCCTTCAATTCTTTTTGATGGATTAATTTTACAATTGTTTTATCTAATTCAGGAATTTCATTGTTTACCCATGAAGTTGGCATAATAGTTAATATACTTATGTTTGTTTTTTAAAACAGACATAAGTAATACTTTGTTCTTGAGTTATAGATGTTTTTCTAAAATTTCAAGAAAATATATTATTACTGTGTAAATGCAAACTGCACAATATTCGCTCCCATCTCCAAAGCTTTTCTCCTTACATTGGCAGGATCGTTATGCACTGCGGGATCTTCCCAACCATCTCCTAAATCACTTTCAAAAGAATAAAAACATACAAGCCTATCTTCTACAAAAATTCCGTAACCCTTGGCAGGGCTGCTATCGTGCTCATGTATTTTTGGCAAGCCGTTGTTAAAGTCAAATTTTTGATGATAAATTTTATGCGAAAATGGTACTTCAATAAAATCTTTTTGAGGAAACACCTTTTTCATTGCTTGTCTAACATAAGGGTCCATTCCATAATTATCATCAATATGCAAGAAACCGCCAGACTCTAAATAGGCTCTTAAGTTGTCTGCTTCTTCATCTGAAAAAACAACGTTGCCATGACCTGTCATATGCACAAATGGAACATTGAAGATGTCAATGCTGCCCACTTCTACAATTTTTTGCTGCGCATCAATGTTCATTCCCAACTCTTTTTTGCAGAAGGAGATCAAGTTTGGCAAGGAAGTTTCCCGGTTTGAATACCAATCACCCCCTCCATTATATTTGAGCAAACCAAACTTTATACTGCTGTCAGGCGCAATAAAAGCGGTAAGCAAAAAAAACATAGCACTAAAAAACAATATATATCTTTTCATTTATAAAGTATTCTTTATAGATTTTATTAATGATAAAATAACAAGCCTTCATTTTGGTTTGGTACGATATTTTCCAACCTACTGCGTTGAAAATACTCACCTTAGCTTCGCTAGGGGTGTGCTTTTCTTCCCGGTGGGAACCACATGTATGCGAAAAAGTCTCTTTACCAAAAATTGAAGAGTTATTTTTCAACCTTTATCTATACGATAAAATAAGGCTAAAATTTGCAATTTTAAGGTATTTTATGATGTGAAATTACAGATAAATTCTTGTGTATCACAACGAATCGTTTAAATGCTTTGGAATCGGTTTCTCAAAATACAAAATTCACTTTTGGCACAGTTGTTGGAAGTCATCACTTCAGTCCAATTATTTTTTATTTTTTTCAGCTATTTAAAGGGCGTTTGTATGGTCAAGTAAAAAATGCTCTTTTTTGGCAAGGTTGTTGGAAGTCATCACTTCAGTCCAATTATTTTTGAATAATTTTTGACCAATAAATCATAAAAATCCTTATATCAACTTTGTTCAAAACATCAACAATTTACGACAAGAAATATGGTAGAAAATATGAGAAAAATACTTAACAAAAAATGATGATTTAATTTCTAATTTCGAGCTGTGCTTTTCGGAACAGCTCATAATAAGTACCTAATACGAAATTAAACATATACATATAATGTCAAAGTAGATCGGCAGCCGACACTGAGTTATTTTTGAGCTGTTCCTGAATTGGAAAGGAAAAAGGCAAAGCGGAATTTGAAGATTAGAGTTTCCCATCCTACTCTTGTTTCCTGCTTTGCCCGTTGAAATTAAAACCGATTAAAATTATATTCCAACACTTTAAGATAATACAAATTATTAACATCAAAAGCCTTAAACAAAAAAAATGAATTTGAAGTTTAATTTTTTTTCTAAAACATTAAGTTTTGTAACATTTCCTCAGTTGTGAATTGAGAAAATAACGGATTATCTTTTTAATATTTGATGAATGCTTTCTACTATTAAATCCACATTCTTTATATTAAAACACAATGGTGGTTTGGTTTTAATAACATTGTCAAAAGGTCCATCAGTACTGACTAAAATATATTTTTCTTTCAATGCATTTTTTAGGTGCTTTGCAAGCTTTGTATCTGCTTCTTTGCTGAATTTGTCCTGCACAATATCTATCCCTAAAAACAAGCCACTTCCTCTGACATCTCCAATGCATGAAAACGATTTTTGTAGCTTTTTTAATTCTGAAATAAAATAATTTCCTGTTTCTAAGGCTTGAGACTGCAACTGTTCTTCTTCCAAGGTATCCAATACTGCTTTTGCGGCTGCACAACTAACAGGGTTGCCGCCAAATGAACTAAAAAATTCCATTCCATTTGCAAATGCATCTGAGATTTCTGTTGTCGTGACAACTCCTGCAATTGGGTGGGCATTGCCCATTGGTTTGCCAATAATAACAATGTCTGGCACTACTTTGAGCATTTCAAAACCCCAAAAATGACTGCCCAACCTTCCAAATCCTATTTGAACTTCGTCAGCAATACATATGGTATTTAATTTTCTAAATTCTGCAAAAACTTTCTGCAAATAATCAGGAGGTAAAGGCACTTGACCACCACAGCCAACAATTGGTTCTGCTATAAATGCTGAAAACTCAGTGCCTTCGCTGTTTTTTTGTTGGATAATTTTTACAGCTTCATCTGCAAATAAAGTACCTGCATTTTCACCAGTAAATTTACCATTGTAAACATTAGGCAAAGGCAACTTGTGAATGTTGGTTCTCGCTCCTTTTCCTCCTTTGCCATCAAATTTATAGGCTGAAATATCAATTCCCATTCTGGTGTTCCCGTGATATCCATGATCCATTACCACAATATCTTTTTTACCTGTAAAATTATTTGCCAAACGAATAGCTAAATCGCTTGCGGCGCTTCCTGAATTTACCAAAAATAATTTGTTTAACTTGGCTGGGAATTTTGCTAATAACTGCTCTGCATAATCATTCATTATAGTATACAAATACCTTGTATTGGTATTCAATTGTGCAGCTTGCTTTTGAATAGCATTTACTACTTTTGGGTGTGAATGTCCCACTAGTGGAATATTGTTGTATGCATCAAGATAGGTATTGCCATCTGCATCATACATATATTGAAATGCAGCTCCCGTCATCTGAATCGGTTCTTGATAACTTACTGACATTGCTTTGCTGAAAAAGCGATTTCTTTTTTGTAAAATTTTTGAAGTGTTTGGTGTTTTGTTTTTGTGAATTTCAGCTGCATCTAAAAAGGTGTTTTTTGCTTTTATTGGATTAATACTGATCCATTTCTCTATCGTTTCCCAAGCTCCTTTTTCACTAATAGAAATGTATTCATTTTCAGGATTCAACCTTCTACTATAAGCCGAATTGCAAACACTGACAATTAATCTGTTTGCAATTAAGTAATACAGTAATTCCAATTCCAGCTTTTCTAAAGGATTGATTTTATGATATGCATTTATAAAATTAGCGATCGTTTCAACTGGGTCGCTTTGATCGAAAGCAATATAAGTTGAGGCAATCGCCACTTCATTTATTAAATGAGAATGACAAGCATCTCCAAAATCAATTATCCCTGAAACTTTTCCATTTTTTACCAATACATTCCAATCATTGGCATCTCCATGAATAATTTGTTTTCTTAGATTATAAATATTAGGAAGCACTTTTTCATTATGCTGCAAATAGAAGTAATCTACTAATTTTCTTTTAGATGGATCAATTACCTCAGTTGAATGCTTTTGACTTTTCAAGGCGTGTCGTAAATCCCATTTCGATTCGAGTGCTTTTATTGCTAAGTGATTAAAATCTTTTAATGCCATATCAAGTTTTGCCACAAATTCTCCAAAAGACGAAATCAACTTTTTGGTTTTAGTTGTATTTGCCAAAAAATCCCCTTCAACAAAGCTTAGGAGCCTACATTTATATTCTCCAAAATCATTTAGTATTTTATTTTTTTTAGATAAATGTGGGACGGATGACTCATATTCAAAACGTTCTGCGGTCCACAACAACATTTGATTTTCCGCTTCAATAAATGAACTGTCTGAATTGGAATCGTGTAACTTTAAAACATATTTTTGATTATCTGAACTGATGATTGAATAGTTGGTACTATCATAGCCCTCCATTTTTTTAAAGTCGGTGACATTTAATCCATACAATTCCAATAGTAACTGCACTATATTCATAAGGTACTTAGTTATTCAGTTTAATTCATATCTTCACAAAACTAGACATTTTGAAAAAATATACAATTACTTAACAAACTATTTGCATAAGTCTATGCACTAAGTATCAGGAAAAAACTTTAAGAAAATGTGAAGCAGTATTGACTTATTTGTTTAGCAAATAAAATACTAAAACTGAGAATCATCAATCCCATCCAAATAAGCCTCAACCTTTTCAGCCACTTCTTCTATTGCACCATCTTCAAATGGAGATTTAAGATTGCCCAACTCTAGAAGTTTTAAAAATGACCTACTTCCACCTGCTTTACAAAGTCTCAGATAATCTTCCCAAGCACCTTTAAAATCGTCTTGCATTTTTACCCAAAATTGTAGAGCGCAAACTTGTGCCAAAGCATAATCTATAAAATAAAATGGTTCTTCAAAAAGAACGTCAAGCTCTATCCACCTGCCTCGAATTTCTGCATCCATTCTGATTCTGCTTCATAAAATTTATCTCTCGTATCAATTGAATATCGAATGTCAACGATTTCATAGGCAGTATCAAATGCCATGATCAACCTATTTATTTCATAAATAAATTCCTTTTGAGCATCGTAAGTATCAGCAGATTTTAACTTCTCTAAAATTTCTAGAAAATCATTTTTAACAGTTTCAAAAGCTGGTCTTTTGTATTCTATCTCTGAAAATTTCTTCATTATCATTGGGTCTTTGGGTGGATTAGTTTAAGTCTGTGCTTTCTTTTGTTAGCTTTACTTTTCGGAACAATAGTAAAAAATATATATTGTTTTCCATGTCAATTTATGTTAAAATTGGTCAAAGTAGGTTTATACTAAACTCTTTTCACAAACTTTTGTTTGTTTGTTGTACATTTGGAAGTATTAGTAAAAATGAATTAATACATATTTAGAATTTGGTTCGATTGTTTTGCTCTTAAACAATCGGTTCCTCGTTAGGGCAAAAAACGCAATCAGCAGGGCTACGGTGCGCATTTTTAAAGAAGTTTAGGAGTGAAAAAACAAGCTCAAATGTAGATTTATTAATTTCATGATTACTTAGTAAAGTTGAACATATATGATAGGATTTAGATTTGAAAAATTTAGTGCCAATGATAACAGAACGCCCTTTGAGCGATTGCTGGATATTTTTTTACAAATATTGGTATATACTTCTGGAAATGTCTACGAAGCACTTGATTGGATGAATCAATTGGATCAAGAATACAAGCTCACAAACGATGAGTATGGAATGGGTGATTTTATTGAAGACCTCAAAAAAGTATATTCAAGACAGTGAACAACAAGGGCAGGACTTTGAAATTACAGCGAAAACTGAAAGAAGTATTCGTCAAAAGTCTTTGGAGGAAATTTTTGGAAAATTAAAAAAGGCGGGCAAAGGAAATCACAAAACACATTTTAGTGGTCAAGGAGATGAAACGAATGCGGATAGTCGCCCTTATCAATTTGGTGATGCTTTGGATAAAATCAATGTAACGGAGTCAATTAGAAATGCACAAATTCAACATGGAATCAATGATTTTAGATTGACGGAGAATGACCTTTCTGTAAGAGAAACAGAATATCATACAAGAACATCAACGGTTTTGATGATTGATATTTCGCACTCAATGATTCTATATGGCGAAGACAGAATTACGCCAGCCAAAAATGTGGCAATGGCACTTTCAGAACTGATAAAAAGACGCTACCCTAAAGACACCCTTGATATTATTGTATTTGGAAATGATGCTTGGAGTATTCAAGTAAAAGATTTGCCTTATTTGAAAGTTGGACCTTATCATACAAATACAGTTGCGGGTTTGGAGTTGGCAATTGATATTTTACGAAAAAAGAAAAATCCAAACAAACAAATATTTATGATAACAGATGGGAAACCTACTTGTCTCAAAGAAGGTGGTCGTTATTATAAAAACAGTTTTGGGTTGGATAGAAAGATATTAAACAAAACATTAAATCTTTCAGCATATTGTAAAAAAATAGGTGTAAAAATTACCACTTTTATGATTGCTCAAGATCCGTATTTGCAAAAGTTTGTTCGTGAATTTACAGAAGTAAATAATGGCAAAGCATTTTACACAAGTTTGAAAGGTTTGGGTGAATACATTTTTGAAGATTTTGAAAAAAACAGACGAAAAAAAATGCGGTGACTCACTTCGAGTACCTCACTTCGAGTACCTCAGTGAGCGAGCAAAAACTTGCGTACCTCACTTCGAGTACTCAGTGAGCGAGAAGGAGAGTGAGAGGAAACTTGACATAGCAATTGAAACTGATCGCTGAAGCACTCGAAGCGAGTAATTATGATAAACAATACCCATAAAAAATTATAAACAATAAACCAGAATATATTAGATGCATTTAGATATAGAAAATATTAAAACATTAGGTGATTTAAAAGCACACGGCTACGAAGCGAGATCAATTAAGGAAGAGCTAAGAGAAAATTTAATTAGAAAAATACAAAATAAAGAAACTGTTTTTGATGGAATTATTGGTTTTGATAAGACGGTTATTCCTGATATAGAAAGAGCGATTTTGTCTAAGCACAATATGATATTTTTAGGATTGCGAGGGCAGGCTAAAACTAGAATGGCGAGGCTTACGACTCAGTTATTGGATGAATATATGCCCATTGTTGCTGGTAGTGAAATGAATGACGATCCTTTGCAACCAATCTCGAAATTTGCCAGAGATTTGATTGCTGAAAAAGGCGATGAAACACCAGTTTCTTGGGTTCATAGATCGGACAGATATACAGAAAAATTGGCAACGCCAGATGTGTCAGTAGCAGATTTGATTGGTGATGTTGACCCAATAAAGGCAGCAGTTATGAAATTGTCTTATGCAGATGAAAGAGTTATTCATTATGGTTTGTTGCCGAGGTCTCATAGAGGGGTGTTTGTGATAAATGAGTTGCCGGATTTACAGCCGAGGATTCAAGTTGCCTTGTTTAATATGTTGCAAGAAGGAGATATACAGATAAGAGGATTTAAAATCCGTCTGCCTTTAGATATACAATTTGTGTTTACTGCCAACCCAGAAGATTATACCAATAGGGGTAGTATTGTAACGCCTTTGAAAGACAGGATTGAGAGTCAAATTCTGACACATTATCCTGTTGATATAGAAACGTCCAGAAGAATTACAGAGCAAGAAGCGAAGATTGACCAAACGCAAGGGTTGCGTGTAGAGCTGAATGATTGGGCGAAAAACTTAATTGAACAAATTGCATTTGAAGCTAGAGAGAGTGAATACATTGATGAAAAAAGTGGGGTGTCTGCCAGGCTGACCATTTCAGCTTTTGAAAACTTGGTAAGTGCGGTGGAGCGTCGTGTATTGATCAATAATGAAAAGAAAAGCCATGTAAGAATTGGTGATTTTTGGGGTGTTGTTCCTGCCATTACTGGTAAAATAGAATTGGTTTATGAAGGAGAGCAAGAAGGGCCCTTGATAGTGGCGCAAAACTTAGTAGGCAAAGCAATGGGAACCAGTTTTTCTGCATTGTTTCCAAACCCAGAAGAATTTAAAAAGAAAAAACAAGAAAATCCTTATCAAATAATTATTGATTGGTTTGGGCAAGGAAACCAGTTTGATCTTTTAGTAGATTTGAGTAATTCTGCTTACAGCAAAACGCTGATGAGTATAAATGGCTTGAATGATATTGTTAAAAAATATCATCCCAAAGCGAATAAGAGTGAGCAACTGTTTTTGATGGAATTGGTTTTGCACGGTTTAGCTGAAAATTCATTGCTTAGTAAGAGTCTTATTCAATCGGGTTTTCAATTTAAAGATTTGTTCAACAGTATGTTAAACTTCGGTGACGATATTGGAGGAAAAGACTGGGATGATTTTCAATAGACCATGTTTTTAGGAATTGAGATGTATTTATGATTTTTCGATTTGTAAATAGCTTATTAATATTGCTCGTTTTTACATTTGCTGCTGTAAATGCTCAAACAGTTGAAACAACTATTGATTTAAGTGATGAGGATTCGAAATACTTGACAATTGAACTGAAAATACCATCGGTTGATGTTGATAAATTGAACTACAACTTTCTTGCTGGTGATTTTAATAGAAATGATGTATTTAATTACATTTCTTCTATTGAAATTTATGATTCTCTTGAAAATGAAATTCCATTTTTAATTTGGGAAGATCAGTATGTGATTATCAAAGAAGCTCAGAAAGTTCACACGATAAAATACAAAGTTGAGAAGCGTAAATTGATCTTTTTGAATAACGGATTTCATCCATCTCAGTTTGTCTTAAAAGAAAAATGTTACTATTTATATCCTTTTTATTTTATTGGATATTTTGATCAATATCCAGACTGGGCTTATGAATTAAATGTTAAGTACCCAGAGAATTTGATGTCTTTAAATACAGAAGATAATGAACAGTCTTCAAGCATTCAGATGGCTGATTTTAATGATTTTTTCAACTATCCAATTCTAGGATCAGATTTTGATACTTTATCTTTTGAAAATCATGGAATAAGTGTAACGCTTCGTCTTTTTCAAGAAGAAAGACGGATACATATCAATCAAATCAGACAAGTTGTTTTACCGATAATTAAGGATTTTAAACTGGCAGTAGATACCTTTGCATTGCCGGAATACAATATGGCTTTTTGTTTTTTGGAAGATGAAAATTTTAACTTTGGAGGTCTGTTTCACGGAGCCGATAACCTGTTTTTGTTTCCTGCAAATAACAAGTTTATTTTTCAAATACCAGTAATTCAAAAAACGGTCGCACACGAGTTAATGCACACCTTAAGCCCTTTGCATTTACACAGTGATGTATATGGTGAAAATACTTTTTTTACCTCAAACAAAACGTTTTCTCAACATCAATGGTTGTATGAAGGTGTGACAGACTTTTTAAGCATTCAAATGCTCAGTAAAAATAATAGAATATCTAAGAAGCAGGTTGTGAAAGAATTGAGTAGAAAGATAAAATTCAATAATCGTTTAAGGGAACATTCTCTAACAGAAATTTCACGAAATATTCTTAAAGCAAAAAACAGACGTTATCAAAAAACATTTTACAATAAAGGTTTTTTAGTAGCGATGTATATGGATATTTTACTAAAAGAAAATAGCAACAATGAATTTGGCTTGTTGGACTTGATGCTGTCTTTATCCTATCAATATGGAAAGGAAAAGCCGTTTGACGAAGAAATGTTTTTGTCTCAACTGGCAGAAAACCATCCTGAATTAGAAAATGTTATTCAAGAATACATCATTGGAAAAACGCCTGTACCAATAGAGGAAATTCTAAACAAAATTGGTTTGACATATGATGTAAATAGGGTAGAGGCTTTGGGGAATGCTAGTATTGATCAAGCAGAATTTTATGAGTCTATTTTTTGAAAAAAAAGACCCACACTCAACCATAAAGGCTAAAAGTGTGGGTACAATATAGTTGAAGAATCAACTATCTGGCTATTATAATTTTTTTAGTGCTTGTAAATTCATCGGTCTGAATGTGTACACTATAAACTCCGTTTGCTAATTGTTGTGTGTCGAATTTTATTGTATGCTTGCCTTTATCTCGCATATTATCATTCTCAATAGTTTCTACCTTTTTTCCAGTCAAATCAAAGATGGATATATTCACTAATGATTCCGTTGGTAAGTCAAATTCTATGTTTGTAGAATTAGCAGCAGGGTTGGGGAAGATATTGGTGGATAAATGCTCAGTTAAATCGCCGATTTTATGCGCATCAGTAGGTTCTGAATATTCTGTTGATTTTTCCATTGTGATGTTATTAGGAATATTTATCAGTATCTTTTCAAATTCTACTTTATTAAACTCTTTAATACTTTCTAGATCATTTTCTTCATAAGTTAATTGAGTTAAAGTTTGATTTGTTGAATTTGTATTCACTTTATTTGAAGAACAGTTGATCCAATTTATCCATCCAGCAGATTCATGTAATAAATGCCCATTTAAAGCGATTCCATCATATTTTGCATAAAACCAACCTGTCAATCCGCAAATTGCTTGGTGTGTATAAAACCAAACTCCATTATCACCAGAGACATCTTCGCTATTAAAATAAACCCACTTATCCAAGGATCGAATGTAGTTTGCACCATTTGCATCTTTGTAATATATCCAGCCAAGTTCAGTTGTATATCCCCAAATGCCAGCACTGCAAAAATCTTGACTGCTGTTAACATAAATAAATTTATTTACACTTTCATTTCCATCTGCACTATTTGAATAATACCAATTGTTTCCCAAATTGAAAATCCAACCAAGTATATTTGAGTAAGTCCATTCTGGTGAAGAGGTATTGCAATACAAACAATTTAAAGTGCTTTGTAAAAAACTTGCATTATTAATAATAGTATGCATTCGACTAATTTGCCCTACTGTAAATTTATCCATACAATTAGGTGATGTGTAAGATTGAATATTGTTAGTAAGAGGAAAAAATCCACCACCGCCAGTATAAATGCATTCATTATTTACATTTCCTGACAAACAAGGGTCAGCAGGAGTATCACAAACTCGATCTCCGCAGTCATTACAATTTGATCCATTGACGGGTTCAGAACAATTAACAAAATCATTACAACCTCGCCCACTATGTGTATGATATAAACCAAGACAATGACCCATTTCATGAGCCAGTACAGAAGTTTCAACATATTCTCCATCAATAACTAGAGCTTTACCTGGAATGCCGCTAGCTTTTCCACCAAAATTGATACTGCTTGGTAATATTGGTAATAAATATAAATTTATTGCATTTGCATCTAAATTTACAGTAATTAAATTATCAAATTTACTGTCAGTAAAATTATAATAATATGTATTGTTTATAAAATCAGAACCCTTAATATTAAAGCAAATATTGGTATTTTTAAAATCATTGTATAATTTTGATATAGCATTATTTACTTGACTTGTTGATAAACCACCTGATCCATCTGATTTTCTGATTACATGAATAAATATATCTAGGCTCTTTGCAGAATTTGATGATGAATAATTAGATACCCCATTTTGGAACAAGAAATCCTGATTCGGTTCTTTTGTATCACAATTCCAAGTTTGTGCAACAATTTGGAATGATGTAAGAATAAATACGAGACTTAAAAATAAAATCTTTCTTTTCATTTTATTTAATTTTAGAGTGAAATAATATATACAAAATTTATTTTCGATTTACATTCATAATTTTACGATAATCGTTTTTCTTTAATAGGGAAAAGTTTGCATCACAATTTATACTGAATGCATTTGCCTATCAGACATACCTTGCTTATTATCGACTCAAATCAAAATTTATGAAATTGGGAATGAATTGATTTCTAAAAGGCTTGGGAGAAGTTTAAATTGAAACTATTTCTGAATTTCTTCTTTCAACTCCAATACTAACTCTAATAAATAATCATATTTTTTTGATAATGCTTCATTTTGAGCAGAAAGTACTTTATTATTTTCATTTAGTTGATAAATATAAAGCATTTGTTCCTCTATAGTTTTTTGCTGACGTTTGGTTACATCTCCAACATTAATTTCACCATTCATTTCTTTCTCAGATTTAAAGTTGGATAAATGTCCATTCTCTTCAATAAATCTCATTTGATCTTCAATGCTTTTCAAATTATAATCACTTGCTAAAACATAGTCGCACCAACCATCTTCTACTAAGACTTCAGATCCACGGATTTTTCCACATACATCGAGCTTGTGTTGAGGGGCAGTTGTACCAATACCAACATAACCACGTTGACTATTTGTCCCCATAATTATCATAGCAGGTTTCCCTGAAGCTGCTCCACATCCTACTGCCATTGCAGCATAAAAAGCAAGGTTTGAAGAATTTGCTAGTGATAAAGAATCTATTGCATCCAAAACTCCATCCCCATTTGCATCATCATAAGTACCAATCCAGCTACCAGGGTTTTCATTATATGCTGCACCAAAAGCAATTCCTCCTCTAGCTAATATTCCTGGAGATAAGCCATTTAGAGGTTTATGTTCAGAACAGTTTTTCCATGAGTTTCCAACTACATGTAATCTATTGCTCGGTACGAGAGTGTTTATACCAAAATAACCGTCTGCAGTCAATATAGCTTTTATTGAGGAAGATTGATCACCCCAAAAACCATGTTTAGTCCCAAATGCCATATCTGCTCTACCTCCTCCTTGATTATATAACTGCATCCACGAGAACCAAGTATTACTTGCACCTAATCCCAATTTACCATTGCTAACTCTAATTCCTTCATCTGTTGAACTAGCGAATACTTCAAAATCTGTGTACGTATAATTATTACCAATTGCTACTTTATGCTTACCACCCGTTAACAATGGATCTCTATTAATATAAACAAAACCAGTATCACAATCGTCACCAGCGCATTGCCAAGGATCATTTGTTGAATCGTTTTGGGATAAAGAACTGATTTCATAAAAAAAGAATGATACTGTAAGAAGTATAGCTATCTTAAATATTCTACTTTTCATTTTATTTAAATTTTTAAGTTGGAAAATGTGACAAAGAATTCCTACTTTGCAATTGTCCGTTGCATTTATTTGATTGTATTTATATATTTATTGTACTACAAACTTTTCAGTTTCTAGTATTTTGCCATCTAAAATTAATGTACATAAATACAATCCATTAGGAAGATCAACGGATAGGCTGCTATAGCCCAAACCTCTTTCGTTGAATGGAATATTAACAAGTGATTTACCATTTACAGTTGACAGAATAATTTTTGCCCTGGTAATATTTTTACTTATCTGATATTCAAATCTTAGTGTATAATTTTCCACAGGGTTTTCAGTAATTTTAATAAAATTATCCTCTAGTGAAATTTCTTTATTAGTTCTATTTTCCTTTTCAAGTTGGTCTAAACGAATATTTAGATTAGCTATTTCTTTATATTGTTCTTGAATAGTAATTAACATTTCGTAGAACAAGTTTTCAGGGTTAAATGCTATTTGTTTTTGTCCGTCTAATAAAATCTCCATTGTGCTTTGAGAATAATATTTCAAAACATCATTTGTCGTTAACTTATATTC
>JAHDGP010000071.1:12587-13787 GCA_020627525.1 Bacteroidota bacterium | reverse complement strand
TATTGCTCCAAAAAGATGGAACGGTTGTAGATGCTTTAGGAAATGAAAATATAGTATTTGAAAATATGCAAGTAGGAGAGTATTTCGTTGCAGCAAGACATCGAAATCATTTAGGTATAATGACCGCAAATACAGTTTTGCTGGAAGGAAATAGCACAATAGATTTTACTTCGCCAACAACAGATTTGTGGGGAGAAGATGCAATGAAAATAATGGACAATGGTTACAGAGCTATGTGGGCAGGAGATTCAAATGCTGACATGGATATCATTTATCAAGGAAATGGAAACGATACCAATGAAATGTTTTTTAACGTATTAACCGCCCCCAATAATTCATCATTACAAACAAATTATATCAATCAAGGTTATTATTTAAGCGATATAAATATGGATGGAAATGTTATTTATCAGGGAGCAAACAACGATCCCAATACTATATTTTTCAATGTTTTATTGGCACCATCAAATGCTCAAACTTCAAGCAATTTTATAATCAAAGAACAGTTGCCGAAATAGAAGGTTACTTACTCATAAATTTCAAAAGAGAATTAAACAACCATTGACGATCAGATTCCACCAATCTATCTAGCGTTGTATCTGCTGCGGTGGCAAATTGTTCCAGTTCTTCCATCATTTTTTTAAACTCTTTGCCTTCATCCGAATCAACCTCAACATCCACCTTCAATTCAGCAATCATATTTTTCAAAGGCTCCAATTCACGTCTTTTACGCTCCTTAATGACTTGCCTAGTAACTTTCCAAATATTTTTTTCTGCAACAAAAAACTCCTTTCTTTCGCCAGGAATATGTGTTTTTTTAACCAGTGCCCAATCTATGAGCGCTCGAAGGTTCATGTTGGCATTTCCCCTGGATATATTCAACTGTTCCATAACTTCCTCAGCACTTAGAGGCTTGGCAGAAACCATCAACAAAGCGTGAGCCTGCGCCATTGTACGGTTTACACCCCACTGAGAGCCAAATGTTCCCCACTCGCCAATAAATCGCTTTTTCGCTTCGTCTAACTTCATATTATAAAATTGATTACTTAGTATTGAATTTTCAGAACCTTTTGAAAATACAAAGATAATGATAACCTACGAGTTTTTACACCTACGAGGTTTCTAAAACCTCGTAGGTGTAAAAACTCGTAGGTGTAAAACCTCGTAGGTGTAAAACCTCGTAGGTGTAAAACCTCGTAG
>JAHDGP010000071.1:6026-12487 GCA_020627525.1 Bacteroidota bacterium | reverse complement strand
AAAACCTCGTAGGTGTATAACCTCGTAGGTGTATAACCTCGTAGGTGTAAAAAACTTTAATTACATTTATAAAACCAATTTAAACGCAAAATCGTTGAGATAATATGGCAATACAGGAAATAAAGCATTCCAATAAAGAAAAAGAAATCTTAAAAACACTGCAAACAGTGAAAGATCCAGAGATTCCGACCATTTCTGTGGTAGAATTAGGAATAATCACTGATGTAAAGTTTGATGAGGCAGCAAAACAAGCCAATATAACAATGACGCCAACCTTCACAGGCTGCCCCGCCATTGATTATATGAAGCAGCAAATCCACGATTCAGTGTCAAAAATGACAAATATTGAAAATGTACACATTGTTGTAGATTTTTCCGTTCCCTGGACCTCCGATAGAATTACAGAAGAAGGGCACAAGAGAATAAAAGAATTTGGTCTGGCAACACCCAAAAAGGTAAATGGTAAGCTGGATATGGATAAAATACAAGATGTTCATTGTCCCAATTGTGGCAGTGAAGAAACTACTTTAAACAGTATGTTCGGACCAACACTTTGCCGCTCAGTACATATGTGTTTTGAATGCAAAGAAACATTTGAAGCTTTCAAACCAGTCTAGAAATTGCTGCAAAAATAATTTTGTATCTTTTCGGCATATTTTTAGTTCTAATTTTAGAAACCAAACCCAATATATGCGTTCAATAACCATTTGTTTCTTTTTATTTACAATAGCATTTTCTGCCTGCAACTTTGAAGAAAGCTCTAGAACAAGCACACTACCAAATTCCTCTGGCAGAATTGACGAGATCGTTGTTGTAATGGATGATGCCCATTGGCAAGATACCAGCAGTGCTGGAATTGGCGAAGCTGTAAGAAGCGTATTGTTAGACGATTTCAAAGGCTTTATACAGTCGGAACCCATCTTTAATTTGAGCCATGTTGATCCGCAAAATTTTCATCCCCTAATTCAGAGAGCGAGTAATATAATTTATTTCGGAACGCTCGACGGAGATGGACCGACAAGTATGGTATTGCGTGAACAAATGAAAACATTACCAGAAGGCGTCAATCCTCAAAATATGTACAGTGCCAAAGATGTTTGGGCAAAGCCACAACAAGTAACCTACTTTTTTGGTCAAACTAAAAATGATCTTATAGAAAAGGTTGGTGCTAAAAAAGACAAAATTGTTGAGCGTTTATACAAAATAGAAAATGAAAAAGCATTGAGAAATGTCTATGCTTCGAGGGTAAATGGCGAACTCTCTGATATTCTAACAAAAGATTTTAATATTGATTTCAAAATACCAAATAGTTTCCGTTTCGTAAAGCAAACCGAAAACATGTTTTGGGTAAGACAAGATGTTGAAGGTGAAGTTAGCAACCTAATGGTGCATTCAATTCCTTATGAAGACGAATCCGTATTTACAATAGAACACGCTGTTGAAGCCAGAGATGAAATGGGTAAGCTGTTTTTTACAGACACACCTGATTCACATATGATAACAGACAGACGTTTAGATCTACTTGTCGATACGCTCAGCCTAGATGATGCAATGACATTAGAAAGCCGTGGTGTTTGGCGAATGAGTCAAGATTACTTAGGCGGTCCATTCGTAAATTACTGCATCAAAGACACAAAAAATAAACGATTGCTAGTTTTAGACGGAAGTGTCTTCGCACCTCAATGGGAAAAACGTCGCCCAATCCGTAAACTCGAAAATTTAATCAGAACGGTAAAATTGTTGTAATAATTAGTTTCACTCTTTTATATAAATATAGGATGATTCGTGATTGTATTCACTAAATATAATATTTATTGGTGAATCAATCACTGTTTTGCCTTTTGGTGCCCCAAACTTGACACTTAAGAGCTGTTCTAGAGTTAGGAAATAGTGAGCTATATCTTTCTTCGTAATTTATAATTTCAAAAGCCTGAAGGGCTGTCAATATTATGGCAATAATATTTTGATAATTATTCAACTCCGAAGGAGTGGCATTATCATTACATCTCTCCAAGACCTTGGGTTACACCAATCAAAGAATAAATGTTAATCAATATTAACTTATCAGTAAAGTTTTGAAAATAGGAAACTTCAATATTAGTCAAAAAAGACTAAAATATTTACTATTTTTGACTTGAAGATGAATAATACCAAGGAGAAAATAATTTCCAAAGCAATAGAGTTGTTTAACAAGAACGGTTTTGCGGCAGTAAATATGTTAGATCTTGCAAAAGCAATAAAGATTAGCAGGGGGAATCTCACTTATCATTTTAAAGATAAAGATGTTTTATTAGCAGCCATTGCAGATGAAATGTGGGGAAAGATTGAAACGGAGCGAACCAAGTCCAGACAGTTTCCTTCTTTTGAAAATTTACACAACGAAGTACAATTGTATTATCATTTTCAAAAAAAGTTTGCTTTTATTTTTTTGGACAATTATGTTTTGACGCATTCTATAATAAAAAAGAAATTTAGAAAAATGACTAAACAGTCCATTGAGGATAATAAAGCAATTATAGCTTTTTCCATTAAGCTTGGGAATATCAAGGAGGAAGAAGTGCCTGGAACTTATAATAATATTGCGTTTATCACTTGGATGATAACATTTTTCTGGTATTCACAGCAAATTATCAGAGGAGATAAATCAAGAGAAGACGGTGAAAAAATGATTTGGAGCATTATCGTTCCACATTTTACAAAAAAAGGGATTAAATCATTTAAGAGGTTTTTTGGCAAATCATATTATGAAAGTTTAGGTGAGCCTTTTGAAACAAATGTTGATAATATGATAACATTTTAAGAATTATTTATGAGAGCATTACAATCAAAAATAAATACAAACGGAAAAGAATATAAGGAGAATTATGAAGAAATGCTCAAGCTGGTGAAAAAGCTTGAAAAGCATTTTGAAGAGAGTTTGTTTCAAGGTAAAGAGAAATACTTAGAAAGAGCCAGATCACGAGGCAAGTTTTTAGCAAGAGAAAGAATAGAACTTGTGTTGGATAAAGATAGCCCTTTCCTAGAACTTTTGCCACTAGCAGGAATGAAACGAAAAGACGGATTTGGTGCTGGTGGAACAAATGTCTCAGGAATTGGAATCGTTTCTGGAAAGCTATGCATGATCAACTCAAATGTGGGAACTAGAAAAGGCGGTTCAATAGATTATGCTACAAATTTTAAAGCGCTTAGGATAAATGAAATTACAAGAGAAAACAGATTGCCAACCATCAGTTTAGTAGAAAGTGGTGGTGCAAACTTGCCTGATCAAGCCAAAATATTTAACTATGGAGGCGAAGCATTTAGAGAAATAACCCGCCGGTCACGCATGGGACTGCCCACAATCTCAGTCGTATTCGGGAACGCAACGGCGGGAGGTGCCTATGTGCCAGGAACGTCAGATTTTGCGATTTTTCAAAAGAAATCTGCAAAGGTGTTTTTAGCAGGTCCACCTTTGGTCAAAATGGCAACCAATGAAGTCGCTACTGACGAAGAATTGGGTGGTGCAGAAATGCACAGCAAAGTTTCAGGCGTCAGCGATTATTTGGCAGAAGACGAACTTGACGGAATTAGAATTGCAAGAGAAATAATGTCTTTTGTAAATGTATCTAAACCGCACTTTATTCCCGAAGGAAAAATAGAAGAACCTTTGCACAAGGCTGAGGAAATATTAGGAGTCGTACCTGCAAATATCAAAAAACCATTTGATGTTCGAGAGTTGATTTTACGAATAACAGATGGTTCCAAATTTTCAGAATTTAAACCAGAATATGGCAATACTTTAATCACAGGTTGGGCAAATATTCACGGTTATCCTGTTGGGATTTTAGCAAACAATGGAGTGATATTTTCTGAATCAGCCAACAAAGGAGCGCAGTTCATTCAACTATCTAATAAAAACAATATTCCGCTGTTATTCATTCACAACACCACTGGTTACATGGTTGGTAAAGCATATGAAGAAGGTGGTATTATTAAAAATGGAGCCAAGTTGATAAATGCAGTGTCTAATAGTGAAGTGCCGCATTTATCCCTAATGATTGGCTCTTCGTATGGAGCAGGCAATTACGGTATGAATGGTCGTTCTTACCGTCCTCGTTTTTTGTATGCTTATCCAAATTCAAAAGTGGGTGTAATGGGTTCTGAACAACTGGCAGGAGTGATGGAGATTATTCAAAAAGCCGCTGCTAAAAAAACGGGAATACCTTACGATGAAGAAAAAGCAAAAATGTTGAAAGCGATGTTGGTATCAGATGCCGAATCAAAATCATCTGCTTGGTATTCCACTTCAGAACTTTGGGATGATGGATTATTAGATCCACGGCAGACAAGAAATTATTTGGGTTTTTCACTGGCAGTCGTGTACAATCAAGAAATAAAAGGAACGGAAGGATACGGCGTTTGGAGACATTGATTTTTGTATTACTAATTTAGAATGCAAAATGAAATATGAAAATTTAAGAAATGGAATTAAGTAAAAATACCAATAAATTGTATAAATCAATTGATACCTTGCTTATTGCGAATAGAGGTGAAATTGCTTCTAGAATAATTCGTACTTGTAAAAAGATGGGTATAAAATCTGTTGCTGTTTTTTCAGAAGCAGACAGAAATATGCCTTTCGTAAAAGAAGCTGATTTAGCTGTCTTTATAGGGGAGAGTGATCCAGCTGAATCTTATTTGGATCAAGATAAAATTATTGATGCAGCAAAGAAAGTTGGAGCGCAAGCCATTCATCCAGGGTATGGTTTTTTATCTGAAAATACAAGTTTCGCAAAACGCTGTGAAACTGAACAAATTCTTTTTGTAGGACCAAAACCTCAAGCGATTGAATCAATGGGTTCAAAGTCAAAGGCGAAAGAGTTGATGCGACAACATAATGTTCCTGTAGTTCCAGGTTATCAAGGAACTGATCAGTCTTTGGAGAAGTTGACAAGTGAAGCAAAAAAAATTGGTTTTCCTGTTTTATTAAAAGCTACAGCAGGTGGGGGTGGTAAAGGGATGCGAATTATTCGCGAAGAAAAAGAAGTTGAGTCTGCCATTGAATCAGCCAAACGAGAAGCTATAAATGCTTTTGGTGATGATGAAATGATTATTGAAAAATACATTGAGTCAGGTAGGCATATTGAGTTTCAGATTTTTGGCGACAAGCATGGAAATGTCTTGCATCTTCTAGAAAGAGAATGCTCTATTCAAAGAAGGTATCAAAAAGTGATAGAAGAAAGCCCTTCTCCAATTATGACAGATGCATTGCGAGCGGAAATGGGTAAAGCTGCGGTAAAAGCTGCTAAAGCATTGCAGTACGATAATGCTGGAACAGTAGAGTTTATTTATGATGATAAATCTGGTGATTTTTACTTTTTAGAAGTAAATACAAGGCTGCAGGTTGAGCATCCAGTAACGGAGGAAATTACAGGTTTGGATTTGGTGAAAATGCAAATTGAATCAGCACAAGGCTTGCCATTGAATTTAAAACAAGAAAAGGTTAATGGGAATGGCTATGCTATAGAAGTGCGATTGTATGCTGAAGATCCTGCGAATGATTTTTTGCCAGTGACTGGAAAAATACAAAAATTTGAACTGCCAAATGTTGATGGATTGCGAGTTGAGACGGCAATAGAGAGTGGTTCTGAAATTTCTATTTTTTATGATCCAATGATTGCTAAAATTATTGTTCATGATGAAAATAGAATTGCTGCTTTGCGAAAAATGAAATACGTTTTGAACAACATGGTTTGCTTGGGTACAACCACAAATCAACATTTTTTATTATCACTTATTGACAGAGAGGATTTTGAAAATGGTATTTACAATACGCACTTCATTCAAGAAAAAATTGATCTGTCAATTTTGTCAAAAAATAAAAGTGGGGTAAATGAAAATATAACTATTGCAGCAACATTATTTGATTGGCATAAACGAGAGCAAAAAAGAACAGTTTTAAAAACAATGCCATCAGGCTGGCGAAGTAGTTTTTACGATTATCAAAAAGAGAAGTATTTGATAGGGGAGGAAGAGGTTTCGATTGCTTATAGATTTTTAGAAAATGATTTTTTATTTGTAATAAATGAGAAAGAGTACAATGCAAAAATCTTAGCTGTAGAAGGCGAAATACTGCATTGTGAGATTGATGGCATCCAACAAAAATTTTGTATTGTAAATGATGGAGTAGAATTTTTTATTCACAATAATGAAACAGGAAACATTTCACTAAAACAAATAGAAAGATTCCCAGAAAAAGAAATAGAAAAAGTCGAAGGTGGATACGAAGCATCAATGCCTTCACAAATTGTAAAGGTTTTGGTTAAGTCTGGCGACGAAGTAAAAGAAGGAACTGATTTGGTTGTATTGACTTCTATGAAAATGGAAAACACCATTCAAGCAGAAAAAGATGGAACAGTTGAAGAAGTATTTGTTACTGAAGGTGAAAATATTGAAGCAGGGCGTTTATTGCTAAAGCTTGT
>JAHDGP010000071.1:0-5926 GCA_020627525.1 Bacteroidota bacterium | reverse complement strand
TATTTGTTACTGAAGGTGAAAATATTGAAGCAGGGCGTTTATTGCTAAAGCTTGTATGATTAAACAAAAAAGATTATAAAAAGAATATTATGGCATTTAAAAAATTAATATTATCAGCTGCGCTTACAGGTGCGGCAACTAATAGATCTCATTGTCCTCACATTCCATACACGCCCGTTGAATTGGGTGAAGAGGCAAAGCGAGCAGTTGATGCAGGAGCGAGTATTGTACACATTCACGCAAGAGAAGATGATGGGACACCAAGCTGGCGAACAGAAGTTTTTGAGCAGATACATGAGGAGGTGAGAAAGCGTTGTCCAAAAGTCATTATCAATTATTCTACTGGAGCAATTGGTTTGTCAATTGAAGAGAGAGTAGCGCATTTGCCCCTCACAAAGCCAGATATGGCAGCCTTCAATATGGGAAGTATGAACTATGCCATCTATTCAAAAAAATCAAAACAATTTTATTGGAATGCCGTCTTCGAAAATTCGTTTGATATGATGCAACACGTTGTTAAAACAATGGCTGAAAATGACGTTTGCCCAGAGATGGAATGCTTTGATACAGGACACATTCGAAACGCAGAACCGCTAAGAGATATGGGTTTGATTCCTGACAATGCATGTTACAGTTTGGTAATGGGCGTGTTGGGCGGAATAGCCGCCACTACACCTAACCTGATGCATCAAATATCACAAGTGCCTGAAGGCGCCTTTTGGCAAGTAATTGCAATCAGTAGAAAGCAATGGCAAATGGCGGCAGTTGCTTGCACAATGGGTGGGAATTTTAGAGTAGGCTTGGAAGATAATTTTTATTTGCCCAACAACGAAATGGCTAAGTCAAATGGCGAGTGTGTAGAGTGGGGCGTGAAGTTGGCTAGAATGATGGGAAGGCAAGTCGCTACAATTGATGAAACAAGAGAGATGTTGAAAATTCCATTGACTACATAAATAATAATTATGAAATATCTGTTGACAATCGTTTTTTGTTTTTTATGTATGATGCATTTATCCTTCTCGCAACAAGAAAAACAAACAGTCATTATTTTAGGAATTGATGGCCTAAATGTATATCGTTTTGAGGAAGCAGAAACCCCTAATTTTGACTTCTTAAAACAAAATGGTTCTTGGACATTTGAGGCGCAGGCAAATGAACCCTTGTACAGTAGTCCCAATTGGAAATCCATTATTACAGGATCTTCGCCAGATGTGCACAAAGTTTTGAAAAACGGTTTTGATAAAGACGTTTATCTCAATGATCCAGGTTGTGAATCAGAATTGGAAAAGCTGCCAACAATTTTTACAATGCTGAAACGCAAAGATGCAAATGCAAAAATTGGAGTGTTTGAACATTGGGGTGCTTTTCATAAATTGATTGATAAAAACAATATTGATAAATACGCCAAGTGGAGATTTGGACCCAAACCCAGCTTAAATCGAGCAATAAAGTTTTACAAAAATAATGACCCTGATTTAGTTTTTATTCACTTGGATCATTGTGATAGAGCAGGGCATTTATATGGTCACGAATCTGCAAAGTATTTAACAAAAGTTGAGAAAGCAGACGAGCTGTTAGGAAAGCTGATTAAATCCATTCAAGCAAAAGACAATTTTGAAAATACCACATTGATAGTTGTAGCAGACCACGGAGGAAAAGGAAAAGATCACGGTCACGGCACAGTAGAAGGAATGACGGTTCCCTTGTTGGTAATTGGTCCAGCGATTAAAAAAAATTATGAAATGAAGGCTGGAATCAAGATACAGAATGTTGCTATAATTGCAATGAAAGTCTTAGGAGTTGAAAGGCATAAATGCTGGACTGCTCTCGGTGTTGACGAAATTTATTAAAAGGTTTGAAATGGCCGATTCGTTTCTGATGCTTTGCTAATTGATTTTTAGGGAATAATATAGTATATTTATATGGAGGATAAGGGCAAAATGACAGCACAAACAAATTTGTCAATTTAATCCTAATAAAAGCTAAGCTATGAAATTTCATCCCCTTGCAATTGCACTTCTTTTGTTGTGCAGTTTTTTAATTACTATTAGTTCATGTAAAAAGAATGAAAAATGTAATCTTGATTGCGGTACCCACGGTATTTGCGATGATGATACCAAAAAGTGTGAATGCAACGAAGGCTGGACTGGCGAGTTTTGCCAAACAGAAATCATAACATCAGTTTGTGATACACTTGATTGTGGCGAGCACGGTACTTGTAATGAAGATACTGGAGTTTGTGATTGTGCAAATGGATGGATGGGCACACTTTGTGATGTGCAGACAATGGCTTGCGATACCCTCGATTGTGGTGAAAATGGAACTTGTAACCCTGACACGAAAATGTGCGACTGTGCAGATGGGTGGATGGGTTTATTTTGCGACGAAGAAGATCTATGTTTTGGTTTAGAATGTGCAAATGGTGAATGCAACCCCATAACGGGAGAATGTGAATGCGAAGAAGGCTGGGAAGGTGCAAATTGCGATCAGGAAATAATTATGATTTGTGACACTCTTAATTGCGGCAATAACGGAACCTGCAATCAAGTTACAGGATTGTGTGATTGTTTAGAAGGTTGGGAAGGTGCAAATTGTGATCAACAAATTATTGATTGTAGTACTATTGATTGTGGAGAGAATGGATCTTGTATTTTGGACAATGGAATACCTGTTTGTATGTGTAATGAAGATGCGAGTGGAGTTCTACTTTTTAGTGGAGAATTCTGCGAAGATTGCATTGCTTATGGAGGACCTTGTCCAGATAATTCAACCTGTACAACATTGGGCTGTCAGTGCGACGAGGGTTACGTGTTGAGTAGTGATTTTACAGAATGTGTTTTGCCTGAATCTAATGATGACAGCGTAGATATGTATTTTGGAAGCTATCTCCAAACAGATGAAAGCTGCACAGATACCTCCATCGATCCTGCTATTTTGGTAAATTATGCAACAGTAGAGATTGTGCCCAACGGTAGTATTCCCAATCAAGTTTGGTTTAAAAACTTAGCAGCCCTTGGAAGTGATGTGATAGTTTTCGTAAAAGACAATCCTAGGTTTTTTGAAATCCCGGAACAGACAACATTACAAAATCATTATTTTAAAGGTTTAACTACTGGCTCATTTACAACTTTGGGAACCGACACGGTTGCAGTAATACAATACACATTGACACCCGTTGGAGGAATACCAGATACTTGTATTATGACATTGAACAAGCAGTAGTTGAAAATTATTTAGCAAAAGAATAGTTATTTTGATCAAAAAGGTTAATTTTAAACAATGTCGTAATTGATGAAATGTTATAATAAAATTGCCTTCAAAATGAAATGTTTTCAAAGGATACTAGCACTGCTTTTATTTTCTACAATTGGTTTTCAACTATCCGCACAGTATGCTGTATTGCCAGAAAGAATGTGGGCGGATACCACAAATGCACCGTTTGTCTATGGAGTAGCTTCAGGCGATCCCTTAACGGACGCTGTTATTATTTGGACAAGCATTGTACCACCAGATACTACTATTAATGGACATCAAGTAAGTTGGAAAGTAGCATTAGATTCAACCATGAATGATGTTGTGAGAGAAGGTGATTTTATTACTATTGCTGAAAGGGACTGGACAGTAAAAATTGATGTTGAAGGACTAGAACCATACACAACTTATTACTACCAGTTTACCGATGAGTCGGGAAATACTTCTGCGATTGGAAGAACCAAAACTGCCCCTGATGAAAATTCAGATGTCGAAGATTTGAAATTCGGAGTCGCTTCTTGTAGTAGTATATTCTCAGGTTTTTTTAATGCTTATGCAAGAATGGCAGAGCAAGACCTTGACCTAGTCATTCATCTAGGAGACTATATTTATGATTATGTAGATGAAGATGAAGCCGTTCGTGTTCCCGAACCTCTACCAATTGATCCAGAAAATAGGGATGAATTTAGACAAAGGCATAAATATTATTTACTTGATCCAGACTTGCGTACTGTTAGACAAATGCACCCAATGTTTTGTTTGTGGGACAACCATGATATTTACAAAGGAACCGAAGAAGGGCTGGTAGGATCAATAGAAGCATTTTACGAATACCTACCAATTAGACAACCTGATAATGATAATCCGAAAAGAATTTATCGAAGCTTGCATTATGGAGAATTAGCAGATATAATGTTTATGGATATTGAATTATTGAGAAACATTGATACAATTCCTGGTACCGATGAACGCAGTTTGTTGAGTAATGAACAGTATGAATGGCTGGAAGAAGAATTGCTTAATTCAACAGCAACTTGGAGAATTATTGGCAATCAAAAAATATTTAGCAATTGGGCGATTGATCATATTCCGTTCCCATTGCCACTTGGCAATGGTGTAGTAGGAGACCCGAGTTCGTGGGATGGATACCAAGCAGAAAGAGAAAGAGTTTTGACACTTTTAAGAGAGAATGGTATTGATAACAATATAGTTGTAAGTGGAGATCTTCATATTTCTATAGCAGCAGATTTGGTTATTAATCCGAAAGACAGTTTAGAATATAATCCACTTACAGGAGAAGGAGCTTTAGGCGTAGAGTTTTTGCCAGCAAGTATCACAAGAGGAAATGTTGACGAATTATTGGACATACCACCAACTTCAACTTCTTTAGATTTTTTGATTGATTTAAGCTATGAGGGCAATCCCCATCACGAATTTTTAGAAGTATATCAACACGGCTATGGTTTGCTGCATTTAAATGCCGATAGTACTATTGCACAATATTGGTATTCTGAAAAATTAGAAGTGACTGACGAAGAAGTTATGTGGAAAGAGTTGGTTATTCGTGAAGGAGAAAACCATTGGGTGGCGGAACCAATTGACACCATGACAACAACGCCAAATGATACGGTGCCAGATAATACAGGAATTAATGAGTTAATAAATGCAGAGTTTTCTGTTTCTGAAGTTCACCCCAATCCATCAACATCCATAAGTAAATTTGAGTTGGAGGTTGCTGAGCAACAACAAGTAAATATATCTTTGTTGGGAATCAACGGGCAAAATTTAATTCCAGTTAAAGAGATTTTTCAAGGAAATATTAACCCAAATAAAAAGCAAGTGTTTGAAATAAATGCTTCGGAACTTGTAGCGGGAACTTATTTGATTTATTTAAAAGGAGAAAAGTTTGTATCCTCACAAAAGTTTGTTGTTTTTTAATTGCAGGGTAGTTATGAAAGTCCTTTCCTCGCAGGAGATTTAGGGGTGGGTTCTTGGATTAAGTAATACAGTATAACTCAGAAACAATTTTTTACTCTTCAAATGGGTTAATAGTTTCAAGTTCATTAATATTTTTAAAATCTTTGACATTTCTTGTTATAAGTATAAGATTATGAATTATTGCAGTTGCTGCTATAATTGCATCTGGTAATTTAATTTTATTCATTTTGCGAATTTCTGCTGTTTTAAATTTTACAGCATCTTTTAATTCTAATGTAGTAGCAGTATTTATAAAGCTGTGCAATATCTCCAAGTCTTCCTCAGTTGCAGTTTTCCAACATAATAATTCTATTTCAGTAATTACTGAAATAGAAGGTTGTGAATCCTCCATAGTTTTTTCAATGAATTGCGACGCAGATTCAGAGAATTGATTTTGTAAAAAATAAATTACAGTATTAGTATCCCAAAGATATTTTATTCCCATCCTTCTCGTAAATCTTTTAATTGCTCATCAATAATATCTAAATTCTGTTTGGTCATTTTTCCTTTGAGGCTTAACCAACTTGGTTGTGGCTTTGAATCTTCTTTGTATTTATGCAATCGAATTAGCTGAAGTTCTTCCAAACCTTTAAGAAGACTTAATGCTTTTTTATTGATAATATCTACAGTAATAGTTTGCATAATTGTTAGTTGTTTTGAGTTCTTCAATTTAAATGTTAGAACAATTAGATAAATA
>JAHDGP010000070.1 GCA_020627525.1 Bacteroidota bacterium | reverse complement strand
TCGAACCCAGGACCCACGCCTTAAAAGGGCGTTGCTCTACCAACTGAGCTACTCAGTCGTTTTTTAAATTGTGGGGCAAAGATAGTACAATTTTTTATACGATGCACAAATCTTCAAAAACTTTTTATTTTTTTTTCTATTTAACATTAATAACTAAAGAGCAAGACTAACAAAGATCAAATTTTCAGCATTCAATATTCACTTGATAATTGCTCCATCCGCAACAAAAACCAATTCTATTTCTGGCTCAGTAATTTTATCAATCTCCTCTTGCGACAATCCTTCATCTTCCGCAAAGTGCCTTAAAGTTTCAACAGATGTGGTATCAATTTTTGCAATACCCTCCACAACTGCCGATTTACCATTGCAATCTTTCGGAACAAAAAAGCCATAGTCTTTAAAGGTAACCCTCATTGTTTTATCATTTCCTCTGTCCAATGTCATCCAACAACCTTTAGCTTTACAAACTGCCTCAATAGCTCCCTGTACTTTGACGGGCATTTCCTTTTTGCCCTCCATCTTTGACACCAACTCTGTTAAAGATAATGCACCAGTAGCTTCAATCTTTTTTCCGTGAAATGTTTCACCATTTTCTCCTACCGCTGTCGGTTTAGATTTATCAACACATCCTGTCAAAATACCCACTGTAAAAAATACCAACAAGCAAAAGTGTATAGAAAGTTTCATAACAAAATATTTTTTTTTAGAGGTAGCAATTTATTTTTAGAAAAGGTAGTCAAATTCATAAAAAACTCATAGAAATAAGCCTAAAAAATTTACTCGCCAGCTTCCTATAGGAAGAAGGCACCTAGTATAAAAAAATTTAAAATTTTCCAAATAAATTGCTTTTTTTTTAATCAACAGATTAAATTTGTTTAAAATTTCACAGACTATTCTATCGCTTGGAACATTTCAAGAGGAAAGTCTGGACAACATAGGGCACCACAGTTCCTAACAGGAACCTATTCTGAATTTTCAGGATACGAGCCAGTACCACAGAAAATTTCTGTCTTTTTTTAGGCAGGTGAAAATGCTTCGGCAAATTGATATGGTGACATATTAATTGGGTAAACCTTGTGGGTTGAAAAACCAAATAAACCGATGTTTGAGAGCTGCTCGCTCAAAATTAACATTAATTGCGTCGGAGGGTAGGTTGTTAAAGATCACAGGCAACTGTGGTATTAGATAAATGATAGAACTAGTGGAACATTTCGCTAGACAGAATCTGGCTTATCGGTCTGTGATTTTTTTTCTTTTAGCAATGATCAAAGAATAGCTTATATCTCACAATAGTCAAAATTCATTCTGATTTTCAAATTCTTACCAATAAATTATTAGAAGATATAATTTTTTATTATATTCATTGTGTGCAAAATCACTCCCTTTTTGCATTCTATATTTTGACTTTACAGGCAATTATTCCTAATATAAAATATAAATATTATGAAAACTTTTAAAACGACTAATATCCGGAACATCACCCTGTTGGGTCATTCTGGATGCGGTAAGACCACATTTGGTGAATGTATGTTATTTGAGGGTGGAATGATAAAGAGGCGTGGCACTGTAGAAGATCAAAATACAGTCTCAGACTACAGCGATCTTGAAAAGCAAAGAGGCAATTCTATAACGAGCACACTTTTGTGTACTCAATGGAAGGGGGATAAAATTAATATTATAGACACGCCAGGTTTTAATGATTTTGTAGGAGAAGTAATTGCAGCATTGAGAGTTGCTGATACTGGAGTAATGTTGTTAAACACTCAAAACGGTGTTGAGGTTGGAAGTGAAATCATTTGGGAGTATACCGAAAAATTTAAGACGCCAATGATCTTTGTTGCCAATCAACTCGATCATGAAAAAGCTGATTTTGACAAAACTGTTGAGCAAGCAAAAAATAGATTTGGGGGCAATGTTACTGTTGTTCAGTATCCATTAAACCAAGGAGACGGTTTTGATACAATTGTAGATGTATTAAAAATGACCATGTACAAATTTCCTGCGGAAGGAGGAAAGCCAGAAAAAATTCCTATACCCGAATCTGAAATGGGAAGAGCCGCTAAACTACACAATGACCTTGTTGAATCAATAGCTGAAAACGACGAAAGCTTGATGGAGATCTATTTTGATTCTGGCTCTTTAACAGAAGAAGAAATGACAAAAGGGTTAAAAATATCTATGGTGAAACATGACATTTTCCCATTGTTCTGTTGTTCTTCTGCCAAAAATATGGGAAGTGGTCGTGTTATGGGTTTTTTACATGACATTGCTCCTTCTGCAAAAGATGTTCCTGCTGTTGAGCGTAAAAGTGGCAAAACACTTGAGTGCAGTAGTGAAGGTCCAGCCGTTGCATTTATATACAAAACAATATCTGAACCGCACTTAGGAGATATGTCGTTTTTCAAAGTATATTCTGGAAAAATTAGTGTAGGGGATGAGTTGGTTAATTCTGTAACTGGCAATACAGAACGTTTCAGCCAACTTTATGTAATGAATGGAAAAACAAGAGATTCTGTTGAGTCTTTTTCTGCGGGAGATATTGGTGCCACAGTAAAACTAAAAAGTACGCATACCAATAATACGCTGCATCCAAAAGGACAGCCATATAATATTGCACCAATTGAATTTCCAAATTCGAGGTTTAGAGTTGCTGTAAAAACTGACAACAAAAATGATTATGAAAAATTATCAATGGCTCTGCATCAAATCAAAGAGGAAGACCCAACTATAATTATAAATCAATCACAGGAGTTAAAGCAAACAATCGTACAGGGACAGGGTGAGTTGCATTTAAATATGCTGAAAAAGAAACTAGAAAATGTTTTCAAAGTAAAAGTAGCATTTGAAGAGCCTAAGATTCCATATAGAGAAACAATAACAAAGTCGGCAAGTTCAAGTTATCGACATAAAAAGCAATCGGGTGGATCTGGACAATTTGGTGAGGTACATATGTTGGTCGAGCCTTATACAGAAGGAATGGCACCTCCACCTAATTTGAATGTAAGAAAAGTTGAAGAAATTGACCTTGACTGGGGAGGCAAATTAGTATTCAATAACTGCATTGTTGGTGGATCAATTGATAATAAATATATGCCAGCTATAATAAAAGGCATTATGGAAAAAATGACCAACGGACCATTGACAGGTTCTTATGTTAGGGATATTCGTGTAAGTGTTTATGATGGCAAAATGCATCCTGTAGATTCAAACGAGATGGCGTTTAAATTAGCGGGACAACATGCGTTTAAAGAAGCATTTGGTAACTGTGGACCACAAATATTAGAACCAATATACCTAGTTTCTGTATTGGTTTCGCCTGAGTCGATGGGAGACGTTATGAGTGATTTACAAAATAGAAGAGGCATTATTGAGGGGATGGATGCCGACGGGCATTATCAAAAAATCACAGCAAAAGTTCCATTGTCTGAAATGCATTCGTTCTCTTCCACATTGAGATCATTGACGCAAGGCAGAGCTAACTTTAACATGGAATATTTGGAGTATTCAAACATACCTTACGAACTTCAAAGTAAATTAATTAATCAAAACGCTAAAGAAGTCGTAGAAAGTTAGTAACTTAAATTATCAAAGCTAAAATATGTTTAAGCATAATGTATAAAACATATCAAGCTTAAAATACAGGGTTTTAACTTAAACGGTCTGATCAGAAATGACAGACCGTTTTTTTGTACCTATATGCAACCAAACTTTCAATTATTGCATCTAAAAAATAGAAAAACGCCAGATTCAATAAATTGAATCTGACGGAGTTCAGTTAAAAAGAGTCGTTTCTTTTAGAGAAGAAGCATAAACAATGGTTTATTCTTCTTCTTCTTTTAATTGCACTAATTCTTTAGCGGCCTCTAATATTTTGGTATCTTCCAATTGCACAATACCACCACCTGGTCCTTGTTCTATGTGCATATCCGGAACCGATCCAGAATCAAAATGAGATCCTCCAAAATAATTTCTAACGCTTTCTGCGCTGACACCTAGTTTATCTGCAATGACTTGCATAGCGCCATCCGGCAGATTGTCTTTGATTTTTCTTAATTCATTAAAAGTGATGTTCATATAGGTGGATTTTTAGTTAGGAAAATGATGTTACGATGATTAATAATTTTCATTAATTTATAAAAAATCTTGTCTGATTCCAAATTTTCAAGCCACATTTCTACAAAAAAAATCAAAATAAATCTGCAAATCAGCGATAAGTGCCTAAGCTTCAATATAAGGCACTTTTTTTAATAAATGCTTATTCTAATTCTGTACAATTTATATTTTAACAATTAAAATTGAATCAATCTGATATTTATTTTTACCTATCTTTACTATAAATAAATCGGTTCAAAAGTTGAATTTAAAAAGCATTTTAAAAGAAGTGATTTCTGAAAATCCGATAATTCAAAAATTACTTGGAATCTTTCTGAACTTCAGCTTGCCTGGATTTAAAAAAGTACCGCTTTTTGAAGTTGGCAGATTTGTTTATTTAGAAACGCTTCGAGACTCTATCCATACACGGGCAGCCTCAATTGCTTTCAATGTGTTCCTCTCATTTTTTCCTACGATCATCTTCTTTTTTGAGTTGACCTCGCTAATGCCAATTCAAACACTAGACACGACCCTCTTTGAATTCTTGAACGATATATTGCCAAGATCAGCTTACTACTTTATAACGGATTCAATTAAACAAATAACAGAATTGAATCCAATGCGCAATTCTGTTTCATTGATTTTTTTGTTGTCCATATTTTTTGCCTCAAATGGGGTTAACTCACTGATGACTGCTTTTAGAAAGAGACCCAATCTCATTGAAAGGCAAAGAAATTTTTTACGGCAAAGAGGCATTGCTTTATTGCTCACGCTACTGCTCGCCTTTGTGGTAATTGTAACATTGACAATCATCATTACAGGACAAATATATCTTAACAAGGCTTTGTTGTTTTTTGAAATAGAAACAGGACTGAGTTATTTTATCATTCAATTTTTGAAATGGGTGATGATCTTTTTCCTTATTCTAAATTTTATATCAATCATTTACTATTTCACACCTGCGGTTTTAGACAAATGGAGTTACTTGTCACCTGGTTCAATATTAGCGACTGTACTTTGCATAGCTACTTCTGTTTTGTTTTCATTCTATATAAATAATTTTGGAAAATACAGTTTGCTTTATGGCTATGTTGGAACCATAATGGTGCTGATGATTTGGATATATTTAAATGCCCTGATCATCATCATAGGATTTGAAATGAATTTAGGCATAGACATACAAACCAGGAATGTTAAATTACCAGACGTGCAACCTACTGATTAACAAACAGCTACAAGCATACAAAATATCATTTTCAAAAAAAGCAAAAAATCTTTTAGAAAGGCTTTTTTATTAAAAAAAGAGTTCTTACTTTTGCGGCGGAGAAATGGCAGAGTGGTCGAATGCGGTAGTCTTGAAAACTATTGTACCGCGAGGTACCGGGGGTTCGAATCCCTCTTTCTCCGCACGATACATTCTTTAATGTTAAAAAGCCAGCTAGTTAAAACTAGCTGGCTTTACTTTTTTATGGTAGTCGATTTTGATGAAGTAAGTGATAAGAACTGGTAGACTCATTGATAGAAAAGGAAAAAATTACCCATTTCAATGTTAAGCCAATGTTAATTCGTTCGAGTCCCAAACAAGTTTTAACATTTAATTTAGCTGATTATCAATTACTTATAATATAGCAAGTGTCTGAATACCTGTCCAATCAAGCGAGGACAATCTGAATTATAAATGATGAATTAAGAGTGATGAATTTTATGGGCATTTTTATTGTGGCGGCGATAAATACATTGCGACGAACTTAGAAGGCTTTGAATGATTTTTATTTTGTAATTTCAATTCATAATTTATAACTCATGATTCATAACTCTGATAATACCTGTCCAATCAAGCGAGGACAATCTGAGTTATAAATGATGAATTAAGAGTGATGAATTTTATGGGCATTTTTATTGTGGCGGCGATAAATACATTGCGACGAACTTAGAAGGCTTTGAATGATTTTTATTTTGTAATTTCAATTCATAATTTATAACTCATGATTCATAACTCTGATAATACCTGTCCAATCAAGCGAGGACAATCTGAGTTATAAATGATGAATTAAGAGTGATGAATTTTATGAGCATTTTTATTGTGGCGGCGATAAATACCCCGTTTTTAGCCTGAAACTCTAAAAAGCGGGGTAATTGTTTTTCTAAAATACTAAAAAAGTACTTGTCTTTAAAGGATTTTCGCTAATTCTGAATATCCCTAATTACTTACGAAAAGCTTCTTCGCAAACCGCTTTCCTGAAGATTCCAAAACAATGATATAAATTCCAGAAACAACGTTCTCAAATTTTATGGAAGATATTTCACCATAACCACTTTCTAAATGAATCTGCCTTCCCGATATATCTGTTAATTTTAAATCATAAAACCCTTCAAAACATGATTGATTAATAATCAATTGGCTATTATTTGAATAACTGAAATTTAAACATTCAAATTCAACAATACCATCCAAAGGATCAATAATTGTATCAATAACCATCGTATCAATCATCATGGTATCAATAACCATCGTATCTATTGCCATTGTATCTATCATCATTGTATCTATCATCATTGTGTCAATTGCCATCGTATCTATCATCATTGTGTCAATTGCCATCGTATCTATCATCATTGTGTCAATTGCCATCGTATCTATCATCATTGTGTCAGAAGGGAAAACATACCATTCACATTCAGGAATTTCAATGGATACATCAAAAGTATCTGTAATTTGTGCAACAAAATTACAAGGTCTAAGCGAAACAAATTTAACCAAATTAGTATCAATAATTTTGGTATCCCATTCTTCATAACTCAAATCTAAATCGTACCGATCAATATGTGCTTGAATAGCAGAACTCACCTGCTCTCTTAGCGGAACAACATAATTTTCCATAATATTTTCCTTCGTATATAATGTATTGAACAAAAATTCTGTACGCTCAGCAAACTGATTAACAAAGTTTTCATTTTCAAAAAGCTTACGCCCCATAAAAGTAGCCCAGGGTGTATTAGGCTCTCCAGCCTGATTTAAATAATACCTAAATGATGGTCTGTGTCTGTAAGCAAAACAAAAATCCAAATCCGTAATTCCCCATCTCCATTTTGCATCAGCAGCATAAGTTTTCCAAAAGTAATTGTTATTATAGGGCCAGTCCAGGTTTGCCATATAAAATTCAATTATCAAATAATCTATGAAATTATCAATGTCAATTTGCGAAGAAACATATTCGTAAACTTCAGGTTCTTGCATATCATTGTTTTCCATAAATGCAACCAATTCATAGTAGGCATCATTGTTTCCACAAGTTTCATTGCCAGGTGAAGGTCCAAGTAAATCAACACTGTCTTCATCAACATCAAAATTTTCATCTAAAAAGTCTTGATCTATTTTTTCAGTAAGTGCATACAGACCCCAAAACTCTCCATTAATAAAAGCAAGAACAGGTCGTGATCCGTGGGAAGCTACATTGGTTGATTGCAATAATCGAAATGCCAAAAAATCTGAGATAAAAGAATCATTGGAACAAAGCGTTTTTCTCAAAACCAACTTCTCATATTTGTCAATATCTTTTTCAGGAAACACAGGGTATTCCAATTTCTTGTTTCCATATTTGGATTTACCCAATAAACGAAAAGATTTTTGTCTTCCACGTCTTGAACCGTTTCCATGAATTCTCAAACCGAAGCCTTGACTCCATAACAATTCTCCACCAGGATCAATCAATTCAAGATGTGCAGCACGTTCCCAGTTATCGCCCCTTTGCATAAAATTTGCTATACTATCTAATGGGTAGGTATGACCTAAAACATAAATTCCAATTGTGTCATCAAACAAATTTGCAGGATCTGTTACAATCGAAAAAATTGGTAAGTTATATTTAGCTGTATCAGGTTCAATTATAAATGATTTGGTATAAAGCTTACTAACAGCTACACTATCTAAAAATAATTGCGCACGAACAGTATTAATTTTACTTACATTGGTACTTGGCAAATATGGGGTTTCTGTACATTGAATTAGGCTAAAAACATTTGGATCATTTTCACGATTTGTCAGCAAGATTGGATCAGTATACAAACTTGATTCAATTGTTGGGTCACTGCCATCCAATGTATACCTTATTTCAGCAGTTGAAGAATTTGAAGTCAATTCAAGGTTTACATTATCAGAATAAATACCTGCATCTTGTGAAAATTCAATTTCAAATTGCGGTGCAATTATACCATTAGCAGCCAAAGGTGTAGGTTGGTTAAAAGTAACCCAAGTATCGGCATTGTCTTCAATGCGTCCAAAACTAATATCAGTATCAAGCTCTGGAAAAACAATTGAATCAATTAAATTTCCATTCAAATCACTCAAAAATAATTCTTCACCGCTTGAACTCAGTTTAAAGTTGGAATGTAATTCTCCGTCGAAATTGTTGTTCTCTCCAGAAGCAAATACCAAAAAATGTCCTTTGGATGGAATAATACCATCAGGAAATTTCCATTTTAACAAATCATCCGAATTGTCAGATAAATACATACCCTTGAGTGCAACTGCATAGGGTTCATTATTATACAATTCTATCCAATCAGAATAATCTCCTTCTTGGTCTTTAATAATATTATCATTTTTAGAACACAGCTCATTCAAACGAATCTGTTGTGCATAAATAAAACTCGGTAAAATTAACAACCACAAGAAAATCGCTAATTGTTTTAATAATAACTGAGGCATAGCTGGAAACTAATTTTTTATTAAATGTAAAAAAAAAATTCCATAAATCCAATTGATTATTCTTAGACAAAAAGTCTTGCTCAACAACAATAGCCTGATTGGAGTAGAGTTTTGACTATTACAAACAATAAAATGCCCTGTCAAAAATTTGACAGGGCATAAGAATGAGTTGTCCGAAATTAGTCCAAAACCTGTAAAAATTATTTTACATACACTCACTGTTAATTACCAATTTACAAGACTTAGCAAATTCGTTAACAAATTTCTAAATCAATACTTCACTACTGGTATTCACAATTTGATCACAGTATGGCTTTGTAAAATATATAAAAAACTTATAGAAATAAACACACACAACTCAAAGCTAACTAGTCGTTCAAATTAAGTTTCTCTAACAATTCAAATTTGCGGAACACCGCCCAATGTTTTCTTTATTCTGCGGCTTTGGCTATTCACCCCAAAATTTAATTGCAAACTAAAAAAAACATGGCATTCGTCAATCAAAGAGTCACATTTGAACTAAACTTAAAAACTGGAATTTTTATTTATCATTTTTTACCTTGAACGGTAAGCTTGCCATCTTTGGTAATCGTATTCTTGGCTACGAACTTTGCGTTCTTTTTCCCAAGCACGTCTTTCAGAATTATTGCCCATTCTAACATCCAACTGCCAATTCGAATTGTCATTGTATCTGTTCTGATAATAGGGAATTACTCCACCCGCTTGAGTAATCGCTTTGTTCACAGACCGACAGTCACTGCCAAACCATTTGCCAAATTCTCCTCTTCTTTCAATATCGTCGTGCACACGATCATAGTTAACGGGAGCAATAAGTATTATACCAAATAATAACATTCCAAAAATACCCAAGAAATAATCTAATTGTTGTTCATTTTTACTTTTCATTTTATTGTATTTTACAGATTAAAGGATTTGATTTTTTTAGTTTCAAATCAAAATAATCATAACATATTTGAATTGCTTTTTCTCTTTTATTTCGTTAAAAGCCTCGCCTTACCAATGCTAGGTCTCCGTTTTTTTTGCTTTATAAAAGGTAAAAACCATTTAAAATTTTAGTTATAAATTATTCTGAATTGTAATTTATATTAGTTTAAATTTTTAGCTTATTAAGCAATCATTGAACGACCATAGTCCAATTTAAAAATTGCATCATCTTTGTTAACAAGCCAGTTTGAAGACTCTGATGGCACAACCCGCACTTTACCATTTTCGTGTAGGTTGTCCCAGTTTTTCAATATATAATTGAAAAATTCAACTCGCTCCTTTCGAGATTTTGTTTGTTTTATTAAAATTCTTTTGTTGTAAATTTTAGCAAAACGCAAAAGTTTTTTCAAATCCCACAATTCTTCCTCTTCACCAATTTGCAATCTGATTTTACAGCATTCATACTCTTTATCAAATATTGTTTTCATTTTTTATTTTTTGATGATTTCTTTAATTTAGTAACGCTAAAATAATAACCTAACAATTTTATGCTAATTCTTTTTTTACCAAACTTCGTTGCTGCATCAGTTGTGTAGCTCTAGCTATTCGCCTTCTTTACGCCGTATCGACGGACCGCTCGTTTGGTAACAAAATAATTTGCATCAAATCGTGAACTTATTTTTTCACCGTTACTTAGGATTCAAAATTTCTTCATTAGAAAAAATCGAGTCGTCTCTGTCTTTATACCATTGCTTTGCTTCGCTAGGAACTACACGCACGGTACCATTGTTTTGCAAACGATCCCAGTTTTGGTTTATGTAGTTGAAAAACTTAGCCTTTTCCGATCTTGTTGGTGTCGGCTTTTTTCTCCAACGGTTAGCATATAACTTCGCATAGCGATCTACATCTTTTTTACTCCACAAATTGGTTGTATCAATAACGGGTTCAGATTCTTTTAGAATTGAAAAAGAAGCTGGAATAATACTATTATAAACAACTGCATCTGCATTTTTAGGGACATCCAGTTTGGGGCTTTTTTTCTTTTCCAGCCCCTTTTCGTCAGCTTTATTAGCTACGTCAGCAGTTTTTAAATTTGTACTGGATGCCCGTTTAGCTTTTTTGCATCCATACTTCCATTTTTATAGGTTCCACTATTTTTCTCATAATATTTTTCTCTTTCTTTTTCTCTGAAATAAGGATTGTGAGAAATATCACCTTGTCCTTTTTTCAAATCATTAATCATCTGCGTTTCTTTCGTCGTCTTGAATTGATAATTGTGGATATTGAAAGTATTTGCAATAATCATTATTTCAAAAAAGAGTGAAATAATCATCATTATTTGACCGTAGTTTGCATTTGTATCTTTGTTTTCAGTTAAATAAGTTTCCTTTTGCGCTCTCAAATATTCTATTTCGGCATCTCTTTGTCGAATGATAGAATTGGCTCTACCAGAGTGTTTTTTTCTCAAAGCTAAAGCTTCATCAATTTGCTTATCTAAATCGGCAATAAATTCGGTATCGGGTGCTTTTGAAACTTGGACAAACTCTTTTGCCCCCAATCCACTGGTACCAACACTAGCAGCAGAAAACAACAAAGCAAGCACAAACAAACCTGGAACGATCTGTTTTTTCCATTGAAAATAAATATTAAAGAGACTATTTAGGGTAACGTGCTGCCCATACTCCAAGAGTAATAATATCAATAAAGTTATAAAAGCAGGGATAATAAAAAGCGGTGTAAACATATTGCTCATATCTTGAACAATGCTATCGAATAGTCCTTTTATCTCCATTTGGTCTCTACGCAAAATAAATTGAAAAGCAAGAGAAAAAACAAGGGGAGTTGCTATTAGAAAACTTAAACTGTGAAAAGCAAACAATGTAATCTTTGAAAAGCGAAACAAGCCATTGAATACTTGAGCGTAAGATTTAGGTTTTTTTGCTTGATAGGATTCTACCACATCCGCTCTAACTTGTTCATCGTCAACGTAAGAATTGACCAATTCTAGCAAATGCCGTGATGCATTTAATTGATTTTGCGGATTATGATCTTTTTTATTATATTTGTTCTGATTCATCGTTTTGTATTTTTACAGGTTAAATTGACCGTCCGTGGACCATACGGACGGTTTTTTTTATTTTACAATTTCGTAAGCACGCCCTACGGACATACCTTTCTCATTTCTTATAAATTCAGGACCATTGAATCAATAAGACTACAGTTCAAAAAAGCAGGCGGGCTAAGTATATAATATGATAGCAATACTTAGTACCCGACTGCGAAATACAAAGGCAGTTTAAAATTAATTTATTTTAAGAGGACTTGTGACAGAGTCATTATAACTGTGAAGTGTTATAAATAACTATCATTTTTGTTTTGGATAATGGAAGGTGCAATCAGAATACTCCATCTACAATGCGAATAAGGTAGATAAAATAATTTTACAGAATAAATATATAAATTTGATTGCTATGGTCTTTTGTCTAAAGGTAAGCTACTGAATCTTGAAAGGGTGTTGTATCTTGTATTATTGGGGGTCTTTGTCTAGTGTAAATGTTTTGTTTTTCCGTTTTTCCTACTTAAAAGTCTCAATTAATATGCAAAAGGCATCGGGCTGTTATCAGTTTGTCTAACTTGATTAGATGGATCAACTGGTGCTTCATTTAGTATATCATAAAAGTCGTCAAGCTCAATATTTTGAACAGCTACCTTATGTAAAAGTAAATTTTTAAAAGGCAAAGCTACTTTGTCAATTTTTAAAGAAATTTTGTAAGCTCCTTTTTCAATTGAGTTGGCAATTTGTTTGCAAAGATTCTTACAATGGAAAGCCAACATATTTGATCCAGCATATTTTCTCAATTTAAATGAGTCATCGTCTTTTGTGCGATAGAAAAACCAGTCTCCAGTATCATTGTCGGAACCGAAAACGATTCGATCTCCAATTTTTAACCCTAAATGATCGATTGCGGCTAAATTGAAAATAACGTTGGATGAATGCATATTTACGGCAACTGTAAGTTCCTCTTTTTTGCTTTCCATCTTGGATTTTGTAAAATGATTGAGTTCCATAAGTCATTAATTTTATATTTGTATTTTAAATGGTTAATTCGATTTTTAAAAGAGTGCGGCAGATAAAACTCACTCCTCAGTATTCTATCTACCAACACTCTTATTTCCTGAGCTGATCAGGTTAAATATCATTTACAGTTCAAATTTATGTTATTTTAAATGATATTTCAAGTTTTTAAGGATAAAATATTACTTAAAATGTGATAAAAATACATAACTGTTTGAAAACAAATATTTTATAACAAAGAGTATTTTTGAATTTAACAGTTGACGGTCAAAATGAGAATCAAACAGTACATCCATTCTCATTTTTTGATTTCCTCCTCTAAATTTCAAAATATTCAAAAAATTTAGCTTTATGTTGTTGATGGGCATTGCAGGTGGTACGGGTTCTGGCAAATCTACTTTTGTCAGAAGAATTTTTGAGAATTTGGAATCAGATGAATTTGTCATCATTCCACAAGACAATTATTATAGAGATCAATCTCATTTAACATTTGAGGAGCGTCAACAACTAAATTTTGATCATCCCGACTCTATTGAGTTTGACTTACTCATTAAACATGTAGAAATGTTGAAAGCTGGTAAATCATTTGAATTACCACATTACTCACATATTACATGCACTAGAGAAAAAACGACAACGACAATTCATCCGAACAAGGTGGTCGTAATTGAAGGAATTATGGTTTTGGTCATTGAAAAATTGGTGGAACTGATGGATATGAAGTTTTATGTGGACGCTGATGATGATGATCGTTTTATCCGCTGTGTTAAAAGAGACATTGAAGAACGTGCTCGTACTTTTGAAAGTGTGGTAGATCGTTATTACAAAACCGTGAAGCCTATGCATTTGAAATACATTGAACCAAGCAAAAAAACAGCGGACCTGATTATTCCCCATGGTGGTGAAAACAAGGTTGCCATTGACTTGATCGCTTCGAGGATTAAGGTTGAGCTTTTGGGGTGATTCGATGCTTCAATGCTTTAATGCGAGAATGCGAGAATGCGAGAATGCGAGAATGCGAGAATGCGAGAATCAATGTTGTTTAGTTAAGAAATTGAAAGTTTTTTTG
>JAHDGP010000069.1:3970-14137 GCA_020627525.1 Bacteroidota bacterium | reverse complement strand
ATAGCATCTTTAAACTCTGGTCTCCACTCAATAAATTTATCAATACTGTTTTGATTCAAATGAGAATCATCTGCTCCATAGTTTTCTACAAAATCAATTAAGACAGGAATTTTGGAAATCTGATCCATTGTCAAACCTTTCTTTTCTATCAATTTTGAACAAATAAAGTGGCTCTTTCCATCTTTTTTTTCTTTATTTAAATATAAATATTCAATGACTCCTTGAATCATTCCTTGATTCACCAATTTTTTATACGGTTCATCCGTTGGAACAATTCCATTATCATAAAAGAATTTGTGCCACATACGTGAATACAATAAATGCCCAACCGCATGCTCTGCTCCACCAATATAAAAATCAACTTCTTTCCAATAATCAATTGCATCTTTAGAAATAAATGACGTTTCATTGTCTGGGTCCATATACCTTAAAAAATACCAGCTCGAACCAGCAAAACCAGGCATTGTGTCTGTTTCTCTATAAGTTCCATCTTTTAGTTTCACCCAAGAATCAATAGCAGACAAAGGTGATTTACCATCCCCCGTTGGTGCATACGATTCAACCATTGGCAATTCAACGGGCAATTGCTCTTCAGACAAAGCATAAGCCACAGCATCGTCTCCTTGCGTTTTGTAAGTAATTGGGAAAGGTTCTCCCCAATATCTTTGGCGACTAAAACCAGCATCTCTCAATCTAAAATTAACTTTTGCTTTACCAATTCCTTTCTCTTCTAAGCGTTTATTTACTTCCTGAATGGCGTCCAAAACTTCCATCCCATTCACAAAATCAGAATTGATCATTTTACCAAGTTTATCCGATCTTCCTGCACCTGGATAGGCAGATTTATCAATAATATTGACTATTGGAATATCGAATTTCTCAGCAAATGCATTGTCACGATCATCATCGGCAGGAACTGCCATTATAGCTCCAGTTCCATATCCAATCAAAACATATTCTCCAATCCATATTGGAATTTTTTCACCAGTGAAAGGATGAATTGCATAAGCACCAGTAAAGGCACCAGTAACAACTTTCACTTCACTCATACGCTCACGGTCTGAACGCTTATTTACATAATCCAAATATTTTTCAACAGCTTCTTTTTGATCACTGGTGGTAATTTTTTGAACCAAATCGTGCTCTGGAGCCAATACCATATAAGTTACACCAAAAATAGTATCTGGTCTGGTTGTAAAGACTTCTAACTTTTCTTCTTTATAGTTTTCAATGTCAAAACTTATAGACGCACCGTAAGATTTTCCAATCCAGTTGCGCTGCATTTCTTTCAATGAATCAGGGTAGTCAACATTTTCCAAACCACTTAACAATCTATCAGCATATGCGGTAACTCTTAAAAACCACTGTCTCAACCTTCTTTTTTCAACTGGATGCCCTCCCCTCTCAGAAACACCATCTTTCACTTCGTCGTTTGCCAAAACCGTTCCCAATGCAGGACAGTACCATATTTCACTAAAAGCCTGATAAGCCAAACGGTAATTTTGTAAAGTTTTTTCTTTATCATCTTGCGAATAAGCATTCCATTCCTCTGCTGTAAAATGAAGCTCTTCAGACTGCGCTACATTTATACCTTTTGATCCATTTTTCGAAAAATGCTCTATCAAATCATCAATAATGACTGCTTGGTCTAAATTTTTATTATAATAGGAATTAAACAATTGCAAAAATATCCACTGTGTCCATTTAAAATACTTTGGATCACTTGTTATCACCTGTCTTGACCAATCGTAAGACATTCCCAAATTATCCAATTGTTTTCTGTATGTTGCAATGTTCTCTTCAGTAGTTACTGAAGGATGTTTTTGTTGCTGGATGGCATACTGTTCGGCTGGCAAGCCAAAAGCGTCGTATCCCATAGGATGCAAAACATTAAAACCTTTTAATCTTTTATATCTAGAAAAAATATCAGAGGCAATATAGCCCAATGGATGCCCAACATGCAATCCCGATCCCGATGGATATGGAAACATATCCAACACATAATATTTGGGTAAAGAGGTGTCTGTTTCAATCTTATAAACATTGTTTTTTTGCCAATAGTCGTGCCATTGCTTTTGCAAATCCAAAAAGTTATATTCCATTTTAGTTTTTTTTAATTATCTGTAGACATTAATAATGTCATTCGAAACCATCAAAATTGACTGTAAAGTGTATTTCAATTTTGAATTGTCTTTAAAATCTTTGCAAAAGTAAAGAATAAAAGCAAAAGGCGTCAAACATTTAATGATATACCTATACAAATAACAAATTTTTCTATTTGGATTGATTGAAATACAAGGTGATTGCTGTACAACTTTTCACTATCAAATTCGTAAAAACGACTATGGTCGTTGGTTTTTGTTGGATACTCTTCTGATGAAAACAACTATATATTTGAAATAACAGCTTCATAATTCACTAATAATCAAATTGGTGTGGCGATTTATTGCCTAGTACATTAAATAAGTTTCTAAGATTATGAATACAACTGATAAAATAAAAAAGCTATTTACGGATGCTGTTTCCATAGCTCCACTTGTGTATTTGAGAGTGGTTTTCGGCTTATTTATGATTTATCATTTTGTGAAATATTATCAAAAAGGATGGTTTCACAACTACTATGTGAAGCCTGAATTATTGTTTCCGCACGATTTGTTTACTTGGTTGCCTCGATTTGGTGCTGATATTACAACTGGACTTTATTTGTTAATGCCTGTTTTGTGTTTATTCATAATTCTGGGATTGTTTTATCGAGCAAGTACCAGTTTGTTTTTTGTGTTAAATGCCTATTTCTTTCTTTTGGATAAGACAACTTATATGAATCACTATTATTTGTTCGTCTTACTTAGCTTTTTGATGATTTTTTTACCTGCTAACAAATCTTTCTCTTTGGATGCTTTGTTTAAACGAGTTAAGTCGCAGTCTGAGGTACCTGGTTGGACAATTTGGCTGGTTCGTTTTCAATTGGCAGTTGTTTATATATATGGCGGAATTGCCAAGCTCAATATGGATTGGTTTCAAGGACAACCGATGCACTATTGGTTGAGTAAGAAAAAGCATGTTGTGTTGATTGGTCCGTATGTTGAAGAAAAGTGGCTTGCCTATTTCTTTTCTTATGGTGGCGTTTTCCTTGATTTGTTTGCGGTTCCATTTCTCCTGTGGAAAAAAACAAGATGGCCAGCTTTGGTTGTGGTAATATTATTTCATATGATGAATTCTCAATTGTTTAATATTGGTATTTTCCCTTGGATAATGATTGCATTAACATTGTTGTTTCTACCTACTGAATATTTCAGAAAAACAATGTCTGTATTTATCCCTTCTTTGAGAAATGAACAAATTGTTCCGACTGGTACTTTCAAAAAGAAAGGCAAAAACAAAGTTGAAGTTGTCAAAGAAAAATTACAACCAATTTTCAGCGTATCAAAATTAACTTATGGACTAATTGGAATTTATTGTGTTTTTCAACTATTGGTTCCTTTGAGGCATTTTTTATATGCGGGCAATCCAAGTTGGACAGAAGAAGGACATTTTTTTAGTTGGAGAATGATGTTGCGTGATAAAAATCCAAATTCTAATATAAAAGTTGTTGATCCTAAAACGGGCAAAATGCTTGAAAGCGTTTTAATGGGTGATTATCTAACAACCAGTCAAAAAAATATGGCATTACGCAGACCAGAAATGATTCAACGTTTTTGTAAATATGTTGGCGATAAATTGAGAAAAGAACAAAAATACGATGATTTTGAAATCAAAGTACGATTGATGGCAAGTCTCAATGGTCGGGAAGAACAATTATTGATTGATCCCAATGTCGATATGTCTACCGCTGAATATAATTGGCAGAGTAGCTCGTGGATAATGCCAATGAAAACGCCACTGTTTGGCAGTCCTCCAGCAGATGTTTTGCCACAGGCTAGAAAAAAGAACACAAATACTGCAACAACCACATCCAATGGAAGAGTTAGGCAGCAGATTATTAGAAGGTAGTTTTTAAACCACCGCTTCCAAAGACATACAAATAACCTGTTGATTCTTCAATATAAATATTATGAATAGAAACCAATTCATCAGAGTTTTTGGTAAATCCACTTTTTTGATAATAAGTTACTTCATTTGGCAAATCTTTTAGATCATCAATTTCATTGCCTTATGTGAACAAAAGTGGTGAACTTAAAAAGGGGATTTCAATTAATTGAAATCCCCTTTTTAATATTTTTATAAGTAAAATATCGCTTTTATAACGACTGTTTTCAGCACTAATGTTTTACTACTTTTTCAGTTACTAATTTACCTGAATTATTTGCAAGTTCAACAATATAAGTTCCTGGCACCAATTCTTGTGTATTTACTTTAGTTACATTTGAATTTGCATTTAAAGATTGAATCAATTTTCCAGAAAGATCATAAATATTTAATTTTAAGTCTTCTTGATTGGCAAAAACATCGTTGTAGTTATTAATTTCTACAAGCATAAAATTAGAAACTGGATTTGGTGAAATCATCAAATCAATATTAAAAGTAATTTGATCAATGCTCGTATCTGTAGAGTCTAAAGGCTCTTCAGTTGACATTGAATCCACAACACTAAACGCATCAAACGCAGCCTCTACAATGTGATCAAAAGATCCGTCTGCAACGCTTGCTGCAATGGTCATATTAGCAGTAGGTACAATGTAGTCTTCCACTCTTAAATTTACATCCGCCCAAGACTTTAGTGGTTCCGTGTTTACCGAAACAATTTCAACATCAACTGTTTCCTCACCATTTGATAAAGAAATGGTTAAACGATCATCAGGTGTAGTTACGCCCCCACCGTTACTAAAATAACGACTATAGTTTATGTGCGGATTTTCATAGTCTGTCAAATCAAACTCAGGAGAGGTAATCACTGTTTTGCCATTGTCAACATCATTGTTATTGGCATCTTCATTTCCCACCATTCCAGTTGTAAAGCAAAAATCATTTTCAGATAGTGAAGCACCAGTTCCAGGATTGTAAGTCTCTCCTTCAAAAGTTGAAGCAGTTGGAATTCCTCTCTCCCAATTTCCAAATTCTGCATCCATTGTTATTGACCATCCTAAATCAATATCGAAACTATCCTCATAGCCTTTGGTAAGGACAACCGAAATTCCTGAGACATCACCATTTAAATCAACTGGGTCTAAAACTGAATTTTGATAGCCCCATTTTCCAATTGTAATTTCATAATTTTCAGGAGATAAATCAACAATAAAATTACCTGAAACATCAGATTTTACAGATGATTCAAATGTACTACCAGCTAATGAAACAACCGCTTCGCTGATCGGATTTCCTAATTCGTCCACAACGTTTCCAGATAAAGCAAAAGTTACAGGAGCTTCTGAATCTTCAATTCTAAACTTATCAATTGCCGCTTCCACATAATTCCAACTTTCACCATCACTTGTTTCAAATGAAATTTGCATTCCATCAGACGGCAGCATATATTCCGCAACCACAATTTCCTTTTCATTCCATATATTAAGCAAATCCAAGTTTTCTATAGAAACTTCATCAACTATAACAGTTTGATTTCCTGAATGCAGACGAACAATTAATTTATCATCTTTTATACCTTGAGTTCCGCCAGCAATGGCAAACCAATATTCATACTTGATTATTGGATTTTCATATTCACCAATATCGAATGTTGGGGAAGTAAGAATTGTATTACCATCATCCACATCGTGATCAGATACATTGGTACTTGTACCTGCACCCGTTACAAATGCAATGTCACCAAAGTCTGTGTCACTATCTCTTTCTGGACTTACTGGAACATTTTGAAAATATGTTGGAGTAGGCACCCCTCTTTCCCAAGAGCCAGCTTCAGCATTTCCAGCTTCAGTCCATCCAAAATCAACAAGAAAATCATCATAATAACCATTTGTCAAAACTATTTCGATATCTGAAAATTCTTCATTTAAAGTTTCAGAAACTGAATTATTTATATATCCCCAAGCTCCAACTGAAATATCAAAAACACCGGAACCTTGATCTAATAAATCAGCAGACATATTTCCATCTTCATCAGAAAGTCCTGAAAAAGAAACAACTTCAGAATTTAATTCAACAATCGCATTTGAAACTGCATTTCCAGCTTCATCAACAACCGAAACATTTGCAACAAATTGAGTTGCTTCGTTTAAAACCACATCAACAACAACTCTTTCTCCTTCAAACAATTCAACATCTTTAACCAATGCATCTTTAAAGTTTGCAGCTGAAACACGAATATCATAAAGTCCCTCATCCAAAACTGCCATTTTAGCTATTCCCAAAATATCAGTTGCATCAGTAGATCCTTCAAATACAATGTTTTCTCCATTTTGCAATAAAGTGGTTTTTGCATTAAATATTCCCTGACCATTGGTATTTTTCACATTTACCAAAACCCTACTTGATAATTGCAAATTTGGTTCTAACACCAAAAAGCCTCTCTGGATATCAGCAGCAATTATATAACCTGATTCAAAATATGGGTAAACTCCCCAACATCCATTAAAACCACCACCAGAAAAATTAGGAGATGTATCAAATGCCCCCACTTGAACCATATGATCTGGAAATTTAGCATCGTGCATTGTTACCCCATCCGTATAATAAGAAGTGATTAAAAAATCATTCAAAACAAATGTATTGTGCGGAGCAACATTTTCACCAGGGCTTGACTGAATTTTATCGACCAATTTCATATCAGTAAAGTCCGATACATCATAGGCATCAATAAATCCATTATCTCTTTCATCTGTTGTAAATACATAATTGCCATCATCAGACAACCAACAATTGTGTGTGAAATTTGAAGAAGTAGTAACACTACCTAATCGTTGCGGCATACTCTTATTCGTAACATCCACAACTGACAGTTTTCCAGCATACACTTCTGAAGTATACATTAAATTTCCTCTTACAAAACCATCATGAACATAATTGCCATTGTAAGTACCAACAACTGTTGGATTATATGGATCAATATTCAAATCAAAAATTATTGCTCCTGCGGATAACTCATCACAACCAAACAGATATAAATGCCCTGTTTCTTCTTCAACAAATGCATTATGACAGGTATTTAATTCAAGATCAAAAGGTAAATCTTTATGAACTTTATATTCTATGGATTCTGGCAAACCACTCAAATCCATTATCACCAATCCTTCACCATCCCCTCCACTTCCACTTAAATCCATAACAGCATAAGCATAATGTTTATAAGTTTTAATATCTCTCCAAATCGTATTATTTCCAGGAACTTTTGCCACTTCGACTGGATTGGCATGATCTAACAAGTCAATAACTCGAACACCCAAAAAAGTACCAAATAAGGCATATTCACGACCATTTTCATCTGTATAACCCCAAATATCGGAACCTCCATCAGCAGGCGTGACTGGAATTCTCGCTACCTCTGATAAATTAAAATTTTGCCCTATCATTTCATTCGTGAAAAACGAAAAAACAAAAAAAATAAATAAAACGTATGATAAATTTTTTAACATTTAAATATGAGTTTGTTGATTGTATAAAAATTCAAAAGGAGCTCAGCTCAGTCAATTGAATTGTTTTCGCTAAGATAACAATTATAAAACTTACAAAATGGACTCAGACGAGTCAGTTTTGCTAATATTGTGTTAAATAAAGTTATTTCTTCTAAATAATTTTATACATAAACTTCGATTACAAAACTCTTTTTCTAAAATCCACTTGCTGTTTAGTTCTTCAATCTCCTGATCAGTGAAATCATTGTTTACATTTGAATACAAAATATATTCAAAATTCTCTAAACCATTATTCTTGTCATTTATAACAAAATTTCTTTCGTTTAAATCAACAAACTTGGAATTTGCCCTTAAAATAAATCCTGCACCTACCCTATTTTGACTTGCAACTCCCTCTTTATCAATATACTCTAAAGCATCTTCTCTTAATTGAAAAAATGCCAAATGTCCCATCGTTGAGTCCCATCCTTGTGCGATCTTCTCGGGATAAATCCAAAAATTACCTGAACATACAAACAATGCAATGACAAACAAGGTTGCTTTCTTTAATTTGCTTGGAACAATTCCTTTCGATATCATCAGCAATAATATAATACCAAATACATACCAAAGTAACATATAACGGTGCCCTATTGGATTTGCATTGAATACAAAGATCAACGTAAACAAAATCAGGCTAATAAGCATAATTACAATTAGGATTTTAAGCTTTTTACTACAAAGTACTTTTGATTTTTTATGATAAATAATTGCAATGCCAAATATTGACATCCATAGAAATATCCTTCCAAAATCTAAAAGATTTCTCACTATACTTATTATGTTTTTTAAAACGTCTGTGAATCCAACAATCTGGTATTGATCAGCCCACTTTGGATTTCCACCAGCTATGTACCAACCAGTATCTATATAATGAAAATAATTCCAAGCTAGAAATAGCAAAAAAGATGGGATAAAATATAGTATCAACAAATAATCGAACTTATTGTCCCTAATTTTATAGACTGCTATGCCGATCAAATACAAAAGAAAAACCATTATCGCTCCTCTGGTGCTTACACTAGTCATTAACAATGTAGCCAATACAATGTTTAGTCTTTTATTGTATAACAATCCACTAATGCCCATTAGCATTCCGCCTATAACCAGAATCTCCGGACTGACCATTGTGCATTGAGCCATAAGACTTGGTTCGCAAATAAAAAAAATGATAGAAAGAAACAATAAACTTTGTCCCACAAAGTACTTTTGAATCTTATAAAAGTAAAAGCTCAAAAGAAACAAAAAAGGAAGCATAGAAAAATGCGCAACAGGTAATGAGTAACCAAATATTCTCCAAACTAAAGATAAATAAATACCAAAAAAAGTTGGGTGTCCCGAGTCAATTTCAGCATCCACAAGCAGTGTAGCGTATCCGTTTTCTAAGAAATGATGCGCGTATTTAGAACTTAAAAGTATATTGTCCCAAAAGAATGGATTGTTTCTAAAAATAAATGTTAGGAAAACTAAGAATCCCCAAAATATAAAAATCCTTAACCAATCATTTTTAGTTAAGGATTTTTCATTTTGCATTAATATTTCAGTTTATTATTGAACCAAGAAATAAGGATTCAAAAGATTTTCTTTGTTATATACCAATGGTTGGTCCGTATTGGCAATGGTTACAGAAGCACCAGATTCTTCAGCGATAATTTGACCAGCACCAGTATCCCACTCCATTGTTGGTGCAAAACGAGGATAGTAGTGTGCTTTCCCTTCTGCTACCAAGCAAAATTTTAATGAACTGCCAGCAGAAATAAAGTTCACTTCATTGTCTGCTTTTTTAGCATCAACAAAAGCTTGCGTTTCATCATTTAAATGAGAACGGCTAGCTGCAATATTTATCACTCCGTCGCTAACTTTTGCCTTTTCCAATTTAGTTGTTTCGCCATTTTCAACTAAAAAGCTTCCTTTTCCTTTCTCAGCATAATTTATCTTTCACTGGAACATAAATAACGCCCATTACAGGAGTACCGTTTTTTATAAGTGCAATATTTACTGTAAACTCCCCATTTTTTTTGATAAACTCTTTTGTTCCGTCCAATGGATCTACCAACCAGAAATATTCCCAGTTTTTGCGCTCTTCATATTCCGCAGCTTTTGTTTCTTCCGACAATATTGGAATATCTGAATAATTTGCTTTCAAAAATTCACAAATAACATCATTTGCTTTTTTATCTGCTGATGTAAGCGGACTTTCGTCTTCTTTAAAATCTACTTCGAAATCTTGTTTATAAATCTCAAGAATGGCAGCTCCAGCTTTTACTGAAATATCTACGATTTCTTGCACATCTATTTTAATATCAATAACACTCATTAAACTCTTTTTTCTGGATTTTCTATAAAATATTTAACCACAGATTTAACGCTACTTTCCCAGTTTGGAGATTCAACATTAAAATCTTTTATTATTTTTTCATTGGACAACAAACTGTAGGCTGGTCTTTTGGCGACAGTTGGAAAAGCTGATGAATCGCAAGGGCTAACATTGCATTTACTCTCCATTGTTTCCATTATCAAACTTGCAAAATCAAACCAAGTGCATTCACCAGTATTACAATACCCCACCAGAACATTGGAATCAATTTTATCTTTTTGTTGA
>JAHDGP010000069.1:606-3960 GCA_020627525.1 Bacteroidota bacterium | reverse complement strand
TCAATAATATCTAAAATAGCTTGTGCCAAATCACCCGCAAATGTAGGACAACCACGTTGATCATTGACTACATTTATTTCTTCTTTATTATCTCCTAACCACATCATCGTTTTAAGGAAATTTTTTCCAAAACGCGAATAAACCCAAGACGTTCTAATGATTATGCTTCGGTCAAGAATTTCTCTCACTTTGTTTTCCCCATCCAATTTAGTTTGTCCATAAACACCAATTGGATTGGTTGGATCTGTATCAAGATATGGCTTAGTATTTGACCCATCAAAAACATAATCTGTTGAAACATGCACTAGAAAAGCATTTTTGCGCTTTGCATTTAGTGCTAGATTTTCAACACCAGTGGCATTTATTTTATATGCCAATTCTTGATTGGTCTCTGCTTGATCAACATTGGTATAAGCTGCACAATTAATAATGACATCAATATCATTTTTATCAAAATAAGCATTTACAGCTTCTAGGTCAGTAATATCTAAAGTATCTACATCCTCAAAAAACGCTTTGTGTTTAAAGCCGTCTTTTTCCGTCAACAGTCTTGTTTCATTACCTAATTGACCGTGGCTTCCTGTTACAAGTATATTCATTAGAATGTAAAATTACGTTTAGCATTTTCCAACATCGGAAGAACAGCATCTTTTTCAGAAATAATCAATTCGCTTTTATCTAATTGCCAATCAACATTGATTTTTTCGTCTAAACAATTAATTCCTCCTTCTGATTCCTTATTGTAATAGTTGTCACATTTATAAGAAAACAGGGTATCATTTTCGAGGGCGACGAAGCCGTGCGCAAAACCACGCGGAACCAAAAACTGCTTTTTATTTTCTTCAGTAAGTAAAATTCCGTATTTCTGTAAAAAAGTGGGCGAACCCTCTCGCAAATCTATCGCAACATCGTAGGCAGATCCTTTAATGACTCGAACCAGTTTTGCCTGTGAATAAGGGTCTAATTGATAATGCAATCCCCTAACAACTCCTTTTTGAGAAAACGATTCGTTGTCTTGAACAAAATCATAGCTCAAACCATTTATTTTGAACCTATTTGCATTGTAGCTTTCTTGAAACCAACCTCGCTCATCTTCATAAACATTTTGCTCAATTATAACCAATCCTGAAATACCCGTTTCTGTTATTTTCACAATATATATTTTTTATGCTAAAGCATCTCTTATTATTTTCCAAACAATAATGAAAACAGATGCCAAAATTAATGCTGCAAAAATAGCTGCTAGTAAATAAATAAATAAGGAAGGCCTCAATTCTTTTAGCGGAAATGAAGGAAAATCTACAATTTGGATGATTGGGGTGCTTGAATCAAGAGAAATTTTAGCCAATTCTGTTTGTTTAAGCGATTCAACGTAAGCAGCACTGGAAATTTCCGCTTTTCGTTCGTATTCTATTTTTGTAATGTATTCACTTGCAGATAAAGAACTGGCTCTCAATTGTTTTTCCTTAGCATCATACCAATTCATCAACACTCTATCTGCGTTATCTAATTCATTCTTAATGGAGTCTTTCCTTTGAGACAAAATAGAATATGTTTCTTGCTGCTTTTCAACAGTTTTATTTATATAAAATTCTTTTAAAACTTCAACTAAATTTTCTGTAAAATACTTTGAAAAGGATTCAGATTCACATTCTGTGACAACATGTACTATGTCGTTTTTAGTTGCATTGGCATTTAGAAATTTTTTGCGAATCTTAGAATATACATTTTCTAGTATCACGTTTTCAGTAAAATCTAAATCTCTGATGTCTTTTTTAACAAACCTGTACCTATCTTGACCTGTAGCCTTACTTAATAACTCATCGGTTTTGTAAAAATCTAAGAAATGATTAATCAATAAATCTGTTTTTCCCTTCAAGTCATCAGAGGGATTATCCACAGTAACTGTTCTTAACAAAGTCGTATAAATGATTCTTTTGGTTCCTAATAGTTCGACCAATTTTTCCGAACTAACCTGACTTTTATTAGAAATTCCAAATTGCCCCGCCAATTGCATTAAACCTGAGGCTCCTCCACTTGAGTCTGAAGCGGTCATCAATGATGCTTTTGCTTGGTACTTGGTTGTTTTTGTCCCTTTGTACCAAAATGCAAGGGCACATAAAATCGCCAAAAAAACAACATAGACGTACCATTTTCTAAAAAACTCAAAAAAATAATCTTTGGCGATTAAAATTGATCGCTTTAATTCATTTGATTGACCAATTGAAGCATCATTATTGGTTCTATTTTCTTCCACTATAATATCTAATTATTTTTGAGTTGTTGTATCAATACAACCATTGTCAATACTGAAATAATCGCTGAGGCAAAACTGTCAATTGCTCGGTTCCAATCAAATTTCCTTTCCTTTCTTTTCTTTTCACGCTCTTCTTCAAATCTCCTTCTATCTCTCTCGTCAACGACTATTGTTGCGCCATTTTCAACCAATGGAAATTTTTTGAAAAACACATAGTTTCTAACGCGTTGAACTTCTCCATTAGGTTGCTGTACAAAGGTTCCTGATTTTTTTCCATATTTTCCAAAACCACCAGCATATCTGTTAACATAATAATCTGCCTTTTTATCTGCCTCAAATGGTACATTTATTTTTTCAGGCAAACTATCTACAACAAAATATTTTACAGCACCTTTAATCGAAACGAAGTTTCGCAATTTTGGAACAATAACGGTATCCATATTAGACAAAATATAATTATACTTTGAACTTTGAGGATCTTCAAAAACATTTCCCAAATCCATAAAAATATGCCCTTCATTCATACGGTGCAATTCTGAAGCTTCCCTAAATGCAAAATCAGTAAATCCTCCAGCTCTGTTTATCAATGAATGCACATTTTCACCTTTATTTATCAAAGAGTATTCTCCTGGGTATTTCACTTCACCCATCACATAAACACTTTGCATTATTTCAAAATCTGGAGATCTTCTAATTACCACTCTATCATATGGTTCAAGCACAAAACTTTGATCATCTTCATTTATATTTAAATTGAGATTTATATCTGATCTCTTCACTACAATCCTTTCACCTTTTTTAGGATTATCTTTACTTAATTCTAAAATACGAGTTACTTCTAACTGGCTTCCTGCTGCCTCTTTTCGGAAATTTCCAGACAACAAAATCAGGTCTTGCAAAGTTAGATTCTGACCATATTTATAAGGTCCAGGGTTTTTCACTTCTCCATTTATAAACACGGGAAATTCTTGTCTTACACTGTCTATAGATAATACAAATATTGTATCATTGGGTTCTAGTAAAACATTGTCCGTGTTGGATTGGTCAACAAGGATTTCACTTATTTTAAATGATTTTATTTCTCTTGTTATATTTCG
>JAHDGP010000069.1:0-596 GCA_020627525.1 Bacteroidota bacterium | reverse complement strand
AAACAAAAACCCCTTATTCAATGCAGCATCAGGTGTCGGACCACCCGCTCTAAATATTACATCTGCAACTCTTTCTTTGCTTTTCAAAATATAAGATCCAGGTACTTTTACAGCTCCATCTAAAACAACAAAGTTCTTTTTTAATGATTGGATACTCTTTACAAAAATACTATCTCCATTTTGCAATAAAAATTCAGATTGATTGATATTTAAGCTGTCCAAACTCAATTCAAAATATTCTTCACTATTGTCAATAAATCTCCTAACACCAATTGCTCCAGTATGCGCGTTTTTTTCTAGGCCACCAGCATATTTAATCAAGTCTGAAATAGATTCATTCTCAAGAATTTCATATTTAAGTGGTCTTTTAATCGCTCCAGCAATACTTACAATTCCGCCTTGTGGTGGCACAAAAATATAATCATTAGATTCTAGGAAAAAATCTTGACTTCCATCAGGATCAATTAAATATTTATAAACATCTAAGGTTTTAATGGTTGAATCACCTCTTTTTATTTTTATATTTCTAACAGTACCAATTCTGTTTGGACCATCAATGGCAACTTTATGAGTAACGAAGGAGATTTGGAACTTGT
>JAHDGP010000068.1 GCA_020627525.1 Bacteroidota bacterium | reverse complement strand
ACACATCTAATTTTATATTTGAACCCCAGAAATAAACCATACTTCTTACATTATATGTCTCATTTAAGTTTGTAGTGGAAAGTGTAGGATCATCAGTAATAGAAATTTCGTCTCTAAAATCTTCCTGATTTGAAATTCCTAAGGCAATTGTAGTAATTGCTCCCGCCGAGGCTCCTCCCACTGTAATAAAGTTTGTGTTTATGTTATAGGTATTCGAGTTAGCTACAATCCAGCGAAGAGCTGCTTTTGCATCCCTTTGGGCAAGGTACATAGCAATGGCTTGCTGAACCTGACTTGAGTTCTGTGCTCCTTGCAAGGTATTCTCAATCCATTCTTGTGGTGCAATTCCTTTATAATACGCTAGCAATTCCTCTGAGGTCATTCCTTGTAATACACCTAATTCTTCTGTTGTTCTATAGTCTATAGAAATAAAAACCCATCCTCTTGAAGCATAGTAATTAGCCATATCTACAATTTCAGGTTTATGTTTTATTCCTCCTGTAAATCCACCACCATGAATAAACATAAAGACAGGTCTATTGTCAGAAGCATTATCAGCAAAGTAAACATCTAATTTTATAGGAATTGCAAAAGGTGTAATACTTGAATCATCATGACCAAGCCCATCAGCGTATGTTATATTTTCATCTTTTGAGACCGTGTAAGTTGATTCAGCTTGAACTACTGGTAATTCATTGTCTGAGCCGATTGGTTCGTCTTCACCACAAGCTGTAAATAATAAGACTAAGAAAATGATTGGATAAGCTATTTTATGCATTTGACAGTTTTAAGTTTATTCTTCTTTTGATTTTCTTTTTTTTCAATCTAAAATAAAGTTTTCGAATTCCCTCTGCTTTGCTAATGTCCTTCTTTGAATCAGAAATACTTGTAGGGATATTTTTCATATAAACCTCCTTCAATTTCATTGACAGATTTAATAAATTTTTCTTTTAAAGTATCTTTATCAAAATCCTTTTCTATTAAATCTTCCAGTTCTTTTATCAAGAAATTTAACTTTAGAAAATCTACAAATACAACATCAAGGGTAGTGAAATTTTCCTCGGTATATTCTCCCAAATTATGATCATAGAAATACACTAATTTATTATCTATACTAATAAACCACTCATCACCTTGACCAGTTTCTGCAATCATCCAAAATTGAGATAAAATTTTATTGTAGTGCTTTTTTAAGTAATCATTTCGGTTTAAGCATTTTTCGTAGTCTAACAATATAAAGTCAGTTGTAATTTCACTGGTTTTGAACTTTGTAATAATACTCAAGTAAGTTGGATCGTCAATAAGAATTTTAACGGTCTTCTTAATTGGGTTTTGTCTAGCAGTTAGTTTTTCCAATTCATGTCCAATATTCACCTCAAACATTTCTAATTATTTTATTGCATTTCTATGGGATACAGCATTAATAACTGTCTGTTTTCATCGTCAATATTTTTCAAAATAATTCGTTAGAAAGCCTCGCCATAGCCCTGCTAGGACTACGTTTTCTGCCTCTTATTTTAAAAAATCTTTTTGCGGTCCGCCGCCGCGGCTCAAAATCGGACACTTATTTATGCTGCATCCCTAAGTTAAACAAAACTTCTAAAAACATTACTTTCTGATTTGTTTAAAATATGCGAAGAATATTTCCCAAAAAATTCAGATAAGGAATTCGCGACTATAATACTTTCTTCGTACTCTGGTTCATTTCCAACAACAATGCTACCTTTTTTATCTCCGCTCAAAACTATTGCAACATAGGCATATTCGTTTTTAACGCTCATCATAAAAGGTAGATGATTGTTCCAATAGGAATTGATTGACTCAAGTAGCTCTTTGTCATCTTCAGCAGCTTCTAGGCTCTGAAGTTCAAATTCATTCCAAGAAAATCCATCCTCATTTTGTTCTTTGTAATAATCTTTGATTGAAACAAACCAAACATTATTTTCAGCACTCGTTAATTCATCAAAAGAAGAAATAAACTCTAAAAATTCATTTGGTACTTTATCAAGTTTCTTTTTGATGTCATTCGTTTCCGTAATAGTTATCTTACTATTACTCGCTTTAAAACCCCAACCATTGTCAGTCAATATTTTAATAAAATTGTCAGATTTCATTTATCAATATTATCAAGAAACAATTCCTTGAAATAGCTCTTTGATGGAACCCATTCCGTGTTTATCATTATCGTCTGCTAGTGGAATTAACTCATTGACTATTGCTTTGTAATCAATGTTATTTTTTTCAGCATCGTTTACCAATTCGTTTAATTCCAAATAGGTATCTCTACTATCCAAGCCTAAATTTTTTACGATGATTAACAAAAATGAATACTTGTAATATTCTTTTTCGTCTGCTGGAACTTGTAAATAATGATGCAAATGTTTAGTATTGGCAACTTCGTCTAAAATTGTTTTTCTTTCTTCTTCTGTAAACTTATCAAAGTTGTTTAAAATATCTTTACTTGCTTCTGTTATTATTTCAAAATGTGTTTCCTGAAATTTCGTCATTTGCATTTTTGCCTGCTCTATCCAATCATCAGCATTTATGTCTATAACTTCAGGGTAATTTTCTTTATTATCCTTAGTCATAATTTGATCAAATGATCTGATTTTTTGTAGTAGAATGTTTAGCTTCATTCAACCTCCTTAAATTTCAGATACTTTTCAACGGTCGCATTTATTAGTGGAATATCTTCTTCTGCCAAGCCTGTAAGCAGCTCTTTGGTAATGGGTGTGATGCTTACTATTCGATTGGCTTGGTGTTCAATTATTTTTTCAAATAAATTTCTAGCAACTCTTGCATTCCCAAAACCTTTGTGTCGTTTTTCATATAACTTATCAAAAATGAATTGCAGTTTATCTTTGGCATCTTCCAAAAGAACAAAATCATTTTTCCTACAAAACAATTCAAAAATCGCCATCAATTCTTTAGGCTTGTAATGGTCAAAATCAAAATATCTGTTGAAGCGAGATTGCAAACCTGGGTTCGACTGAACAAATTCTTTCATTTCATCAGGATAACCAGCAGCAACTACCACAAGTTGATCTCTGTGATCTTCCATCTTTTTCAATAAAACTTCAATGGCTTCATTACCAAAATCTTTTTTATTTCCCTTTGACAATGCATAGGCTTCATCAATAAACAAAACACCATCCAGCGATGCATTTACAACCTCTTCCACTTTTATGGCTGTTTGCCCAACATAGCCCGCAACCAAACCCGTTCGGTCTGTTTCTACAAGGTGTCCTTTACTCAAATAGCCCAAGTGTCTGTATATCTTGGAAACAATTCTGGCGACTGTCGTTTTGCCTGTACCTGGAGGTCCCATAAATATGGAGTGCAAAGAGTTGTTGACATTTTTCAGCCCTTGCGCTGTCCTCATTTTCTGAACTTTGAGGAAATTAGAAAGTTCTTCTACCGCAGTTTTAATATTGTCTAAACCAATGAGTTCATTTAGTTCTTCCATTACATCTTCTAAGGTCTCATTTTCATCTACTTCAGTTTGAACGACGCCTTCTATAAATTCTTTGGGTTTGGATAGTTTATCGTTTATGCTTTTTAGAGCTTTTGTTTCTTCATCTGTAATATTACCATCTGCTTTTGTGATAAGAGATGCGATTCGGTATAAAAAAGCATTGGCATTTGAAAAATTCTTACTCTCTAATCTCTTAAGAATAGAAGGCAGCAAAAACTCATTTTTATAATCATCGCCAAGATTAAACAAACTGGCATTTTTAATAACTTCTATATTTTCATCAAACTTGTCTGATTTGACAAACTTGTTTATTCGTTTTAATGAAAGAGAGGAAATCATATCCTTCCCTTGCATTTTTTCAAATAAAAAAGCAAGAATGAATTTTATTTTCAAATTGGCAGCGGTATTTTCTTTATCAGAAAGTGGGTAAACCAAGTTGAATATTTTTATAACATCTTGTAAAATGACATGTTCTGCTTTGAAAACTATCGCATCGTCTGACTTGTGAACAATGGTATTAATGACATTGGAAAACTTCTTATTGTTGTTGAGATCTTCAGCCAACAACTCGACCTTTTCGCCTTCTTCTTTCAAAATATTTATAAACTCATAATCAATATCAAATGCTTCCTTTTTGTCTTCTTTCTCGTTTACAAAATTTTTAAATTTTTCAGTAAATGAAGTAAAGGTATTTTTCTCTTCTTTCTCATTTATCAATAAAGATTCTATAAAAATGAATACCAACTCAAGATGCTCTTTTGGAAATTTTGAGAAGAAAGGATTCTTAAGCGCTTCAAAATCCAAAGGCAGTTTCTCATTTTTAATGTGAATGAATTCAGACCCTATTACAAAGTCCATTTTATCCAAACTCTTATTTTCAGAATATATTAACAATAAATCTTCATCACTGATTCTCAAGCTGGGAAATGCAGCGGAAATTTTCAAAATCTTTAAAGGATTTATCAAGTGCCCTCTGAAAAAGAAATACCTATTTTGCTGGCTTAGGCTCAAATAAAATTGATTGATAAGCTTGGTAAGTCTATTACTGTTCATAATTGTTAATCTTCAGAATCAATTTGCATCATGGAATCTTCTACCAAGTGTACCAATTCATCAAACCTTTTTAGTCTTTTGGTTTGACGTGTTCGATTAAAAGGTAAATCAACTTTAATGTGCTTTACAAAACTGGAAGGAGCATGTTTCATTATATAAATATCATCTCCCAGGTAAACAGCTTCTTGGATGTCATGGGTTACAAACAAAATAGTTGGACTAAATTTTTCCCAAATACCAATGAGCAAGTCTTGCATTTGTAGCCTTGTTTTAATGTCCAAAGCTCCAAATGGTTCATCCATCAATAAAATTTCAGGGTTGGACATAAGGCTTCGGGCAATGGCCACTCTTTGCAATTGACCACCTGATAAGTTGGGATACTGAGCGTATTTTTTCTCGTGTCCATCAAGTCCCACCAACTGAATCATCTCCATTGATTTTTCGTCTCTTTCGGTTTTAGAAACACCTTTGAAACGAAGCCCCAATCCAACATTATCCAAAACAGTCATCCAAGGTAAAGAAGAGTATTGTTGAAAAACCATACTCACTCTATTGTCTCCACTCACTTCTTTTCCCTTAACTAACACTTCCCCCGCGGTTGGTTTTTGCAAGCCTGCAATGTAGCGAAGTAGTGTTGACTTTCCACAACCAGACATTCCCAAAATTACTGCAAATTGTCCTTGCATGGCTTTGTCCTCAATCAGTAAATTGAGGTTCTCAAGAATGTGGACTTTGCCATTGTCATAAGTTTGGCGAATGCCTTTCAACTCTATAATATTGGCAGCATCTGGATTATCGTTAAAAGTTAATGCCATTATTTAATTTTTACTTCCTTTATTAATGTGCTTGTGTGGAAACAGCATTTTATCAATAAAAACAAAAAGCCTGTCCTGCAATAAACCAATAATTACAATAATAATTAGGATGGCAAATGCCTTATCTATCCTACTCTGTCTTTTGGCTGTCCATATCAATTCACCAATTCCCCCTCCTCTGTTTAGCATTTCAACAATGGTGATATAGGTCCACGATATAGCAGTAAGCACTCTAATGTCATCAATGATTTTAGAGAACACATAAGGCATATAGACTGTGCGAATGGTTTGCCAAGAAGTAGCTCCCAATGTGAAAACTGTATTGACATATACATCCTGTACTTCGTCAATCCGTTGGACGACGACAGGTATCAGATAAACAATGATTCCGAAGGCAAGAAAGGAGACTTTCATTTGACTTCCCAAGCCCAACCACATAATAAATATACCTGTTACTGCAGTTAGAGGGATAAAGCGGTAAGACTCCACGATCTGGCTAAATAGTCCTCTAAACAAAGGAATCAAACCGAGTAGAAAACCTATTGGAATGGAAACAAGCAATGCCAGTAAATAGCCTAAAACATTGAGCTTAATCGAGTAAAATGTATTGCCAATTACATCATCATCTCGGTTCAGTTCTGGAAATGCTTTCAACACTGTAAGTGGTGAAGGCAACAATGGATAAACTTTGTTTTTTGTCAAGCCATAGCTTGTCAGTTCTTCCACCTCCATTTCTTCCAAAAGATCGTAGCTGGCAACCAACATGGAATCACTTTCATAGTAAATCCTGTTTTCCTCTGCTAGAGAACTCGCTTCAATAGTATCGCTTTGAGTGATTACATTTCTTGATAGAACCTCCGCAAATACAAACCAAGCCACAATCAAGATTAAAGCTCCGATTAGTGATAGAACTACTTTTTCTTTTAGGTCTAACTTTCCTCTTAGTGTAAATAAATTTTTAAAATTCATTAGTCTGTTACCAATTCAAAGTCTGTTCTTCTGTTCTTCGCTTTACAATCAGCATTTTGATTTTTCTCACAGCCTGGAATTGGTTTATCAGGACCATTACCCAAAATAATGAATCTATTTTGTGGCATATTGTGTTCATTAACCAAATAATCAGCAACTGATTGAGCCCTCTTTTGAGAAAGCAATATATTTGATGCTTTAGCACCTACGTTATCTGTATTCCCTTCAATCCTGATACGTGCATTTGCGAATGCTTTAGCGATGGGTGTAAATTGAACATCTATCAATTGTTTAGAGTTTTCATCTAATTGGTATTCTCCTGTTCTAAATGAGATACTCACTTTTTTAGATGATAGTGATTCTTTTTTTACGATTGATGCATCTGCTTTTGTAAATTGTTTTTGCATTTCAGAATTGTGTTCCGAACCAGATAAGCTTGTTTTGTTTACTAAGTCTTTAGTAGAAAGCAATCTCCAACTTTTGGCACCTGAAGTACTAAATCCAAGATCATTGTATTTCACTTTCATTTTATTATATAAATCTTCTCCTGTTACACCTGTATAACTTGAATTCAAACCAAAAAAGTTTTTATTGTCACCGTGTGTTGTCAACCTCACATTGTTTATTGCATCGTAACAGAAGTCTTCAGGTTGGTCTAAACCTTCTGCCAATATTTTGGCTGCTTTTCTTTTATTAGCATCTGAATTATTCAATTCTGATGCACCAATCATCCAACCTTCGTAAAGGTCTGTTAATTGCGCTTTGTGTTTTTCTACAATTTCTTTTTTAGCAACAAAAACATCTGCAATGATGTGGGTTGCATTTTTGGTACTTTCCAAAACTCTTGCTCCAGCTACTTTGCTCACACAATCGGCATCGTCTGGGCTCCAAACTACGGCTGCATCTACTGTATTACTCTTGAATGCATCTGCTGCATCTATGGCACTAGGCACTTCAACAATTTTTACATCTTTTGTTGTCATATCGCTCGCCTCTAACAACCATATAAGAAATGAATGCGAGGGAGTCATTGGCGCTACCGCTATTTTTTTGCCTTTAAGATCACTGATTCTTGAAATACCTCTACGAACAACAATGGCATCACCACCTCTGGACCAATCGGCCTGAAAAACAACTTGTGGTTGGTATTGAGCCAAGCCTTCTACTTCCGTTGGAAAGGCATCTATCGTTGCCCACATCAAGTCTATAGAGCCATTTTTAAAAGCATCTCTGGAAGTATCAAAATCATCTAAGACCTCAAAATTTACTTTAAAACCGTAGTCTTTGTAAAACCTTGACTCGGTATTTGCTTCAAAGCCTTCATTAAAGTATTGACCACCTGCATAACCACCCCAAGTTACTACTCCAATGTTAATAACATCTTTGTAGCCATCTTTTAAAGTGCCTGAATTATTTGAATTTGAACTCGTAGAAGAGGAGGAAGTTACATTCCTTACCTTATCTTGAATTTTTGGATTTCGTAACATTGTCAATAGAAAGTAACAAACTGCAACTATTGCAACTACAATTAATATTTTAGAAAAGGATGTTAATCTTGCCATGTGAATTTTTAATATTGATTTAGTGCTGTATAATTTATTTACGTTGTTGTTATGTGTTTTGACCTAAGCAGAAAGCCTATAAATGCATACATTGAAAAACTGCTTAAATTCAAAATATTTTATTATAAATTGAAAAATTAGTCTTCAAAATTGAATAAGTCTGAATACTGATTGTTTCCTTTTGATTTTTTATTAATAATTGGTGCATCCAAATCTACATGGTGTTGATCGTGGATAAGCATATCTTTATCGCTGCCTAAGATTAGTGAAACACCTTCGTTTTCCCATTTTTCTAATAACTCTAATCCTTCTTCTTCAAAAACAAAGTTTTGTAAATCTATGGAATCCATAAAGCTGTTAGACATTTCCATAAAACGCTCCATTTCTCCAATCTTCATACTTACATCGTCTGCAATGACTTCAAGGGCACGGTCAAACATTTCTTTTTTATCGCTGTTTCCCGCAATAATATTCATAGCTGACTTCATAGCTGAATGGCTGGCAATAATTGCATCTCTCTCCTGCTCTTTAACCATAACCTGATCAATGATGTCTTCCAACATTATTTCTGAATTCTCATACATTTTGGAAAGCACTCTATACAAGATTTCCATTTTGTTATAAAGTTCATCTAACTTCATATTGGATTCTTTGAGTCTTCCGGCTTTACGTGATTTCAAAATCATCATGCCTTTATTCTCTTGTTGTTTGGCGGCACTTGCTAATTTAAGATTAGCACTGATGTTTTTTTGATTATCGACAATTACCTGTTTGAGCTTTTTCATTTGCCCATTTAAAGCAGAAATTTGTTTATTCATTTTTTTCAAATTCATCTTTAAATCGTCAATGTAGCTTTTCAAAATTCCGATTGGATCTATTTGGATGAAGATTCCTGTTATCCAACGCATAATAGATTTATAAACGTAAGAAACCAAGTTTCTCATTTTGGGATCGACAACCATGTAGGCAAGTCCTGCAATTAGGGCTAGCAAGCCACCAAGATAGAGCGAGTTTTCAGCGACCGAAATTAGAATAGGTGCTAATTTATACATTCCATAGATTGCTCCAACTGAAAACAGACCAGCGAATAGCATTCCTGTTTTTCCTTCGGGTCTTTGCCAAAATGATTTTTGATTATTTTTCATCTACTTTAAATATTTCTCCATTTTTTCTACGTCCTCTTGAATTTGAGAGAGGATATGAATAAAAGACTTTTTAAAATCATTTTCAGTTTTCAGGATTTTAACATTGCTCTGCTCCACTTGCAAGTTGATTTCAGTAATAGATTTTTTGTGCGCATCAATTTCTGTCGTGAGTTTTTTAATCATTTCAGATTTCTGTTTGATCACATTTTCCAACTCTTTCACCTCCAATTCACGATTATGCACTTTGTCTTTGACTTGATTTTTAAAAGTGCTATTGAACTTATTATTCTCATCATTTAGAATTTTCAGATAAAACTTGGTCGTTTCCATCAACTTATCTAATGTGACTCCCATTGTTTGAGCAGTTGCAAATGCAGAGCGGTATTTAGTCGCTTCGTCCATTGGCAATTTTTCCAATGCCTGAAGTGATTTTTTATATTCCAAGTAATCAAATCCTTCTATGTTGTTTTTATCCATTGCAGCTAAAAGCCTATCTACTATTTTAGAATCAACAACACCTTCAACTGAACCAGAGCTAAAATTACTTCTCACTTTTTGGGTAGGTTGACTAACATCTATCTTATTGCTCTCAATATCATCATGAGCAACTGGTTTAACCTTTTTGGTAGTTTTTTCGACTGGTTTTTCAGTTTTTTTCGGCTTTGCCTTTGGTTTCTCCTCTGGAACTAAAAATAAAGACTTTAAATTTCTAAGCATAAAATTTTATTGAAATGAGCTTATATAGAACCTGTTTAAATTTTGAATTATCTAAATCAAAACCTCCTACTTTAAAGGGTTTTGTGTTTCAAAAACAACCAATATGCTTTGACACAATCGAGGTCGTCGACCGCTCCGCTTTTTGTGCCTTAAATACTTTAAAAATGTTCATTTTTATGGCTAAAAGGCAAAACTTAAACAAGTTCTTAGATTTACGAAAAAATCACAATGTTGTCTAATGATTTTACAAATAATACTTTTCAATTTTGAAACTCAATTGATTACACATCCACTATACATCAATCGAAAACAAATTATACAATTTAGCCACATTCAAAAAAATGATTATTTATGTGCGGCTAAATACATATCTAAAGTAAGCAAATTTAGAAAAATAAATGTATTATCGCCTCAATTTCATTAAAATCTACCAATATTAGCCTTCAAAAAGCACATATGAATTTGTTCTAAAAAAGCATTTCCCAAAGTGACAAATGTTATAAAAATGGTTAAAATTCTAGTGTTACATCTGTATTGTATTAACATTTGTTTTTTTGAATCAGTTCCCAAAAACCTTTTCTTCGACAACCCCTAGAAAATTCTTGAACGACAGGTCTTATTCGCTTGTTTTCTATAATTCTGCCCATATTTTCATGGCGTTTCTAAATACGACAAACAATAAATTTTAATTGTCATCAACAGGTTCTGAATACTCCTTCGTAACTTTATCTAAGATATAAGAAGCAACTAAGATGGCTATAGAGCACATACTTGGTAGTATCAAAAATTCTAGTAAAAAACCGAAAAGAAAAAATACCAACAATGCCCAATAGGCAACTTCCTTTAGTATTTTGGGTTTGCTTGTAAAAAGCACTTTAACTGCTATGAGATTTCCGATAAGTAAAAGTGGTATAAAAGCAGGAACTACAGAACTAATGCTGCGTTTATGATTGCTGCCAAAATGATCAACAGCTAAAACTAGTAACAAAGCCAATGCAATATAAACTAGTATCCAAGCTATGCAGATCAAGCAGAGTAAGATCGTAAAAATCCAATATAGTGGTCTCAATGGGGTATATTTTCGCCAAATATATAAAATTTTATTATAAGAAACCAATAAAATTGGTACTAGATCATTTCTCTAACTTCTTCATGAAAATCACTATTTTTAAAGATAATCAAAATAGTTTCCTTGTAAATGGTCAAGTATTCACTTGGTCTATTCTTTTTTCTACCCATTCTAGTCTTCGTCTCGCACACGTCTTTGTCGCTTTTATTTTCAACCACTTTTCAACATCAAATATAAGATTAATGAGTATCAAAGCTTAATTTCCAATCCCTTTATTGCTTTGACCTCTTCAGGGATTTCAGTTATAGGATTATTTGTTAAGTCAAGAACTTTAAGGCGAGGCATTTCCTTAAATATACTTACAGGAATTGATTTGATTTGGTTACTTGATAAATTTAAGTATTCCAGATTACGTAAATCATATAAATGTTCAATTTCCTCAATTTGGTTATTACTAAGGTTAAGCCATTGTAAGTTTTTTATATCTGCAAATTCATCTGCAAATTCTGACATTAAATTGTGACTAAAATCTATCTTATACAAATATTGATGGTCTGACAAAGTCATTGGAAATTCTTCTATTTTATTATAAGACAAATTTAACACACCCAAAAATTGGCAGTCAAATAATTCTGTAGGAATAACTTTTATTTTATTATTGGATAAATTTAGTTCTCTGAGATAAACAATAGAGGAAATTGTTTCACTAATCTCATCTATTTCATTATCTGCTAAGTTTAAAACTCTAAGATCTTTCAACCTTGAAATTCTATTTATTACTTTATTGTTTAATTGATTATTGGATAAATTCAATTTCGTCAACTCTTCTAAATCTGTAATACTCTCAGGTAATTCAGTTAACAGATTTGTACTCAAGTCTAAATCTTCAAGCTCTATTAAGTTTCCAATTTCTAAGGATAATTCTTGTAAAGAATTAGAATTAAAATATAACCTGATAACATTAGGTGATTCATAAACTTCCTGAGGGATTTTTGTCAAATTACATTTATTTAAATTAACAAAAATATTACTTCCCTTTTTTATATTGGAGATAACGGTCTGAACATTTTCTGTTGATGGACCTATTTTTTCATTGGAATAACGTTCTTTGCTCCACCAACCTGGTTGGGGCCAAATGGTTACTTCCCTTCTTGACAATTTATTTATTAATACATCAATAGCCTCTATTTTTTCTCCTAAAGAAATAACTTCTCCATCCTGTAAATGATAAATTTCACCTGAATCATTATCAATTACCAACAATCCAAAATCATTATAATACCCAATCATTATTAAACAATTACAGGAATTTCCAATAATTCTTGGATAATCATATTTAAGTCTATTATCTGGTATAATATGTTCATATGGTCCGATTGTAAATATGATCCTATGTTGAACATTATCTGTATTAAATATTAAATTTAAATTTCCAAATTCAGAAAAAAATTTGACAAAACCATCTCCTTCAGAAAAGTAAAAACCAAGACTTTCCATCTTCGTTACTATACTCTTTATATCAATTTGACGCCCCTCATACCAGCCACTGGCTTTTAGTAACTCATAAGTTTTATTGCTTGGTGTTTTCATTTAGTTTGCAGTATCTGTATAAAGTTGCAGAGTATTAGAGATTAATTTCCAATCCCTTTATTGCTTTGACCTCTTCAGGGATTTCAGTTATAGGATTATTTGTTAAGTCAAGAACTTTAAGGCGAGGCATTTCCTTAAATATACTTACAGGAATTGATTTGATTTGGTTACTTGATAAATTTAAGTATTCCAGATTACGTAAATCATATAAATGTTCAATTTCCTCAATTTGGTTATTACTAAGGTTAAGCCATTGTAAGTTTTTTATATCTGCAAATTCATCTGCAAATTCTGACATTAAATTGTGACTAAAATCTATCTTATACAAATATTGATGGTCTGACAAAGTCATTGGAAATTCTTCTATTTTATTATAAGACAAATTTAACACACCCAAAAATTGGCAGTCAAATAATTCTGTAGGAATAACTTTTATTTTATTATTGGATAAATTTAGTTCTCTGAGATAAACAATAGAGGAAATTGTTTCACTAATCTCATCTATTTCATTATCTGCTAAGTTTAAAACTCTAAGATCTTTCAACCTTGAAATTCTATTTATTACTTCATAGTTTAATTTATTATCAGATAAATTTAATTTCATTAACCTTTCTAAACCTACAATACTCTCTGGTAGTTCAGTTAAAAGATTAGTACTCAAATCTAATGTTTCAAGCTCTATTAGGTTTTTAATTCGTGAAGATATTTCTTGTAAAGAATTTGAATTTAAATATAATCTTATAATATTTGGAGATTCATAAATCTCTTCTGGGATTTTTGTCAAATTACATTTATTGAGATTAACAAAAATACTATTACCCTTTTTTATATTAGAGATTACAGTCTGTACATTTTCAATTGATGGACCTATTTTCTCATTAGTGTAACGTTCTTTATTCCACCAACCAGGCTGAGGCCATTTCTCTATATCAGACCAAGGCTTATTAATTAATACATCAATGGCCATTATTCCTTTACCTAATGGACTAACTTCTCCATCATATATATAATATATTTCACCTGTATCATTATCTATTACTAAAAGACTAGAATTATTATACTCACCAATCATAACTAAACTGGAACATAAATTTCCAATTATTCTTGGATAGTCATATTTAAGACTATGATCTGAAACAATATGTGCAAAAGTATTTACTTTTAGATGAATATAACGTTTTTCAACACCTAGATTGGTTACTAAATTGAGCTTACCAAACTCTGAATAAAACTTTTCAAACTCTTTTCCTTTAGAAATGTATAGCCCAAGATCATTAACATAGTCTAAATCCTTACTAACATCTATTTTCCTACCTTCATACCAGCCACTGGCTTTTAGAACTTCGTAGGTTTTATTGCTTGGTGTTTTCATTTATCTATAATTTAAAGGTTTTTAAGGTTTGTCAACTGCCTTGTTTGGTGGAATTTTATTTCTTCTATCTCTGGCATTTTTTGTATCACTCTCAATTTCCCCAACTTTAGGTTTAAACTTCTCTTCACAATCATAACATGTATGCTTTTCTTGTATTACTCTTGTATCTTCAAAATCATCCAATTTTTCTTGAGAGTACGGATTATATGGAACTGGATTATCATCTAGATCTTTACTTCTTTGTTGAATGATTTCTTTAATCTGGTTACCTAATTCTCTTTTTTTAGCAGGATCTGTCGTATTTTTAATTTGTTCCTTTATTTTATCTATATTCTCTCTAGCTTTGCTTGCAATTGCTTTACGCTTATCATTTACCTCGTCTATTTGCTTAAGTATATCGTCTTCAGACCCAGTATTGGGGTATTTATCATTTACTCTATTTTCTAGTGCTTCTTGTGCTGCTTTTTTATTT
>JAHDGP010000067.1 GCA_020627525.1 Bacteroidota bacterium | reverse complement strand
TATATTGAATATATCTGGCATTTTGTTGGAATAAAAATAATCTAAGTTTCTCTATAAATGAAGTTGCAGAGTCTTTAGCACTTTTTCCCATAATCTGGTATTCATCAATACCGTCAAAAATCAAAATAAATTGTTCAGTAAATTGATTGTCTTGCACTTTTTCCAAAAGCTCTTTTGCAAGCGATAAATCATTTATTAAAAAAGCTAGATAAGAACTTGAAATTTTCCAAAATGCTTTGTTTTTAATGTTTGGTTTGTTGGATAAGTTATAAGCAAAATCAAAAAGCTCCAATGCCCTTTCTGATTTTTCAGTATCCTTCATTGGAAGGGATTTATTTTCTTGCAAGCCGAGCCATTTTGGTAACAACTCTGTTTCAACATCTTCCATTTGTTTCATATACAAAATAGCTACACGATTGCTCCCTTGTTCCAAAGCATTCAATGAATGCATTCCCTCAAAAGAATCTGAGAAGCTTCTCAGGCTTTTCATAAACAAATAGGTAGATTCATCACTGTCCTTAAAATAATACTTTCCTTCCGCTTTTTTGTTGGTGCAAAATTTGTAACTAACAAATGCCGATTTGATTCTGTCTTTGCTTTTTTCAAATACCTTTAAAAATAGATAGGCAGCTTTGTCATAATCTTCCAAGCTATAATAACACCCTGCAACCTGATCTAGACAGTAATAATACAGTTCATTCTTTTCATAATTTAAATCTACCTCATCATAAAAAAAGTCAATGGCTTCTTGATATTTTTTGCGATAGTGTAAAATGCGAATTATTTGATAGGCGTATCTTGTTTTTAGTTGCTGGTTTTTTTCCGCTTGATACAATAGATTGCCCTCCGTCAATATGCTCTCAAAGTATTCATTGGAAGACTCTGTTTTTTGTATTTCACTGTAGTTCCAAGAATAGGAATTTCGGTATATAAATGCATTGCTACATTTTCTGGCAAACTCTAAATATTGTTTCGATTTTTCTTCTATCTCAGAATTTCGATTTTTCCAACTATTGTAAAAAACAGAAAGGGTATCTGTAAAAACGACATTTACAAGTTCGTCTGTATTCCAATCAGGTAATAACGCTTTCCAAAGTTTTATATTTGCAGAATTGTTTCTAAGATGATAATCTTCAAAAGCATATTCGATTTCAGAACTTCCTTTAAAAAAGTGATAATAACCTTCAGTCTCAATACTGGTTTGATCAAATAATTGATAGTAATAGTGATCGTTTTCAAAATCCCAACCACCACAGGCATAACTATTAATAGCAGTAATTGTAAAAATGAAAAGCAAGAAATAATTTTTTAATGAGAACATAAAACAAGATAACAAATTTTCATAAATTGTCAATCAAGTATTTGAGATTGATTTGTTCTAGAGTCTTTTCATCCAAATGATATAAAACAATATCATTGATGTCTAAGGAACTGTTTTTGATTAATTCATAAGACTTGATTACTTCCTCCAAACTTATTTCTTCTAATTTGATTTGAAAGTTTTCATATAAATAAAACCCTCTGTAAAGGGTGTCTTTTTTTACTTCAAATACATTTTTACTTTTTTGAATAAAATGATTATCGTTTTGCAAAACTTTTCTATCAGCACGAGTCAATAGCTTTAGTTTTCCATCATTGTTTTTTAGAACCATTTGTGAAAATATGGGCAAGGCAATATCTAGCTCTAAAGGGTATTTGGTTTGCGAGTTTATATATTGATCAACAACAGCAGATTGTAGTATAGAGTTTTGATCAAAGTCATCAAGATCGCCAATGTTGTATACCATTAAGACGCCTTTTTTTACTGGAGGGATTCCGGTTCTGTTTTGAAATTTTACCTGATGCAAGCGAATGGTAACACTAACATCGAAACGTTTTTTTAGTAATTCGAGTAGTTCAAAATATATAGTTTGGGTAGTAGCAGTCCAATCACAGTCTATTTGAATTTCTGACGGCGTCTTTCCAAAATATTCTAAGTGTATTTCGTCAATTAAGTCTGCGATTTGAGCGCTTAATTTTTTGATGTCGGGATGCTCTTTCAAAATATCGTTTACAATAAACACGACTGGAATGCTGTCTAGATTTTTAATTTCAGGACTAATTGATTTTATTACAGAAATAGGGTAAATGCCAGAATCTTGATAGCTAGATTCTTTTACTTTATCGACATCGAAATAGTGCAGGTATAGTTTGTTAGATTTTGTTTGTTCTAGTGCATTTAGCTCGGTTTGGGACAATAAGGCATTGGATTTCCAGTGATAGAAATCGACGGAGGGGGGACTCGGTTTGGAGCAGGAGAAAAGTAATAAAAAGAAGACAATGGATAATAGTTTTTTCATTAGTCAAAATCCATTTCTTCAAAAACCTTTGATAAATCCAATTCAAAGTCTTCAAAAATACCCACAGAAACAATTTCATTGCTAGCATATAATTTACTAGGTTGATAAAATCCATCAACCAAAGAATAAATTAGTAGCGTTTGTTCCTCAGGGTGAACAATCCAATATTCTTTTACACCAGCTTGTTCATACAATTTGTATTTTTCATTCAAATCTTTTTGAGCAGTGCTTTTTGAAAGTATTTCAACCACAAGATCAGGTGCACCTAAACAGCCTCGTTTATCTAATTTATCTAAATCACAGACAATGCAAATATCAGGTTGGACAACAGTGAAAATTTCCTTGTCAGAAGTTTTACTTTTAATAGGTAGCCTGACATCAAAGGGGGCAGAGTATACTTTACACTTTTTACCCTCCAAAAACATAAAAAAATAACTTGCAATTCCAATAGAAATTTGCTGGTGGTTATTAGTTGGCGCAGGTGACATTCTAAAAATTTTCCCTTTAATCAATTCCACCATATCGTCCAATTGCCACAAAAGGTAATCCGCATAAGAATATTTCTTATTCAAATCCAATTGAGAAATGTTTGTTATGATATTATTCTTTACCATTTATCAATACCAGTTTTACCAAAGATAAGATATATGGAATTAAACGTCAAATTAACCGCAGATTACACAAATGATACACTGATTTTTCAATTCATTGATAAATATCATTTAAGGCTTTTTCTAATTTGGGAAACTGAAATTGAAAACCAGTTTCTCTGATTTTTTTTGAAGAAACATTGGCACTGGTCAAAACTACGGCTGCCATTTCTCCCAATGCTAATTTTAAGGCAAATGTTGGAACAGGAATCGGAATAAATGGACGATTCAATGCACCAGCTAATATTTTAATGAAACTTTTGTTAGATAAATTTTCTTCTGCAACAGCATTGTAAGGACCTTTTAAAGAATCATTTTTTATCGAATGAATTATCATTTTACAGAGATCATCAATGTGAATCCAAGAATAGATCATGGAGCCATTACCAAAATAATTGCCCACAGCCATTTTAACAGGCAGTGCCATTTTGGGCAAAGCGCCCCCCTCCGTCGTCAATACCAATCCAATCCGCAAGTTTACCACCCTCGTTCCAAGTTCCAGAACTTGGTTGATTGCCTTTTCCCAATCTACACAAACTTTCGCCAAAAAATCAGTGCCGGGAGCATCATTTTCCACCAAAAGTTTATCACCACAATCTCCATAAATTCCAATTCCAGAGGCAGAAACAACTGCCTTAACCTTATTACTCTCTGATTTCAGATAGTTAAACAACAAGTTTCCCGAATCAACACGGCTGTCAATAATCTCCTTTTTTCGACTTTCAGTCCACCTTTTATCTGCTACTCCTGCACCAGCAAGATGAATAATGTAATCGGCATTGGAAATGGCTTCTTTATCAATATAATCATTCTTTAAATCCCATTTATAGACTTTAACCTCACCGTATTCTCTAGGGTTTCTACTCAAATGGCTTACAGAATATCCCCCTCTTAGTAAAAATTCTGTTAATCTTTTACCAACCAAACCAGAACCACCTGTAATCAGTACATTCTCCATTGTTTTGAGTATTTCTTTGAATTAGAACAACCAAACATGTAAATGTGTTTTCAAAAAAATTAAAAATAATTTTTAAAAAGCGTGATTTATCTAAAATAGCTGCACTATAAGAGTGAAAAACAACAACAATAAAGTCTTACAATCTTTGGTTGTAAGACTTTTATAAAAATTTTATTTAAATTACAAAGTATTTAATTTTTCGCAATAACAACAGATTGTTATAATAGTTAGCAAGAGAAACCCAAATATGTTTTTTAATAGATCTAAATCATATAAATCGCTTGAAAATGCTGAATTGTTAAGGCTTTACTTAATAAAAGGAGACGTTTTAGCCTTTCAATGTTTATATGAGAGATTTGAACCTAAACTTTGGAGTTTTTTTAGAAGAAAAGTAAACAATCAAAATGATTGTCAAGATTTGATTCAAACTACATATGAAAAATTATTAACAAGTAAAGGAGTCAGAGAGCAAAATATCCAAGAATTTGAGTTTTATATGCTAGGAATAGCTAAAAATACTTTGAAAAGATATTTTACAAACAAAAAGAAAAACAGCTATTCTGATTTCGAATTGGTAAATGAGTCTGTAGTATTCAAAGCTGAAGATATTTTTGATGGTGATAAATTTCAACAATCTGATTTAGAAATGGCTTGGCTTCATGAAGCAATAAACCAACTTCCGTTAAAACAAAAAACAGCTATTCAGTTGCAGTTACAGAGCAATAGTTACTCGGTTATTGCTGAAAATATGAATATGACAGAAACAGCAGTGGGAAGCCTGATAAATAGGGCGAAAAATAATTTAAAGAAGAAAAGAGCAAACAAATATGAAAGATAATGATAAACATACTTGTTTTGATTTAAGGGAGCTCAGTCTTTTTGTTAAAGGTGAGATAGATCAAAATAAGGCAGAAATAATTGAGCAGCACCTTACAGAATGCTTTGATTGTGCGGAAACAGTAGAAGAAGTAAAAAGTTTCTATGTTATTGAAAGTGAGGAAAGTATAGAACGTTTAAAAGATTTTAAGTCTTCTTCAAAGTCCTTGAGTTTCATTAGTTATAAATTTATTGTAAGCAACTTTTTTCAATCCCTTAAATTGAACATTGCAAATGTTTTTAAAGCATCTGATGGATTTGTAACAGGTGTTCAGGTTTCAAAAGGCGCAAATCCAATATTGAGATTTGGACCTGCTATTGCATTGTCAATGTTTGCAGTGATATATTGTTTTTCTATTTTGGACAATCCTGTTTCAAATAGTAGTTCTATAGTCATTGGAAATGAATCCAATTCTGTGATAGCCAGTTACCAGAATGAACTAAAAGACAACCTAAACAAATCCATAAGAACCAAAGATGGTACTTTAAATTGGGAACCTTTTGATGATATAACATTAGATAATAAAGGTGGGATGCTATTTGCACTCAATTGATTTAAAATTCATATAATTGTAATTATAAGTTCAACAAAATTACGATTTTGCACAATGTGAAATTTTTTTTATTAAATTCGTTACATTATTTAACCAATATAAAACCTATGAATATAAAAGCATCTAGACTTTTTAATATTTTATTAGTATTAATGGTCGTATTAGCATCTGCTTGTGCTGGTGACAGTAGTTCATCTTCAAGTAAAAATGGAGATTCATCTTCAAGCAAAAAAGAATACAATGATGAAGTTGTAGTCCATCAATTATCGGATCCAACGGGTTTACATCCAACCAATACATCTGATGCAGGTGCAACTGAGATTAAAAGACTTTTATTTCAAAGGTTATTGGAATATGGTCAAGACTTAAACCTCCTTCCATTGCTGGCATCTGAAATGCCTACAGTCGAAAAAACAGCAAATGGCGGTATGATAATCGACTATAAATTGAGAAAAGAAGCTACTTGGGATGATGGCAAACCTATAACTGCCGAAGATGTAGTATTTTCTTATAAATGTATAAGAAACCCCAAGGTTGATGCGGCTAGTACTCGTCCATACTTTGAGTTTATTTCTGAAATGAAAACTTACCCTGACGATCCTTACAGAGTGACAATGATTGCTGATCAGGTTAATTTTTTATGGGACCATATTACCGGAACGGATATTGTCATTTTCCCAAAGCATAAATACGATCCAAATGGAGAAAGTGATAAATTTACTTTCGAACAAATCGCAAGTGGTGATAAGAGTATTATTGAAAGTCCTGAAAACATAAAATTCACTGATAGATTTAATAATATTAAATATCAAAGAGAAGAAATTTATGGTTCTGGTCCTTACGAATTGGTTGAATGGAATACAGACCAAAATGTTATTTTGAAGAGAAAGCAAAACTGGTGGGGAGATAAGATGACAGGTACAAATATGTATTTGGAAAAAGGTCCAAACATTGTTAAATATCAAACTGTAAATGATAGAACAACTGCTTTGACGGCTGCTAAAGGTGGAGAATTAGATATCTTGGCTCCATTAAGACCCAGAGACTGGGTAGAGGACATACCAAAGTCTGATAAGATTCAAGATAACTTCAATAAGTTTCAACCTCCCTATTTGTATTACAGTTTTATTGGGATGAACACGAGAGATCCTAAATTAAGCGATAAAAATGTGAGAAAAGCCCTTTCTCATCTAGTAGATGTTGAATTGGTGAATGAAAAGTTGTTGTATAATATGGCACAAAGAGTTGTTGGTCCTATTCACCCGACTTCACCAGATTATCACAAATCATTAGAAATGTATGACTATAGTATTGAAAAAGCAAAGCAAATTCTTAAAGATGCTGGTTGGGCTGATACTGACGGAAATGGAATCATTGACAAAGTGATTAATGGTAAAAAGACCGATTTTAAAATCGAGTTTAACTACAACCAAGGAAATGATACACGTAAAAATGTTGGTTTGATTTTGAAAGAATCTGCTAGACAAGCTGGAATTGAAATTGATGTGATTCCAATGGAATGGTCAGTAATGTCTGAAAGATTAAAAGCCAATCAAGTAAAAATGTGGTATGGTGCTTGGGTATTTGATCCTCGTCCAAGTGCTCCAAAGCAGATTTGGCATACAACTTCTTACGGTGGTGGTTCAAATTATACTGGTTTTGGTACTGCTGAAACAGATAATTTGATAGATCAAATAGAGAAGGAAATTGACCCAGCTGCTAGAAAAAAGTTATACCACAAATGGCAAGAAATACTTCATGATGAAGCAGCTTACATTTTCCTTTTCACAGCTGACAACTTGATGTTGGTTCATAATAGATTTGACAAATCAAGTGTTGTTGAAAGCGCAAGAAATCCTGGTTACAATGTATTAAGCTTGAAACCAGCAGCTGGATACTCTTCTACACTTAACTAATTTCACAAAAAAATTAATATTTTAAAGTAGAAAAAGAGTTCATTTTGTAATAAATGAACTCTTTTTTACTAAAACACACTTTGTTTGCAAAGTTGTTTGTTTTTACTGGTAGTTTAATGAAAACCACCATTATCAGGCTATCTATATCATTTTAAAGCTGTTTTTTACAAATTAATCGCAATAAATTGTATATTAAATCTTGTTTTGATTTTATAAATATTTTACTAGAATAACACATTCTAAACGGATGTATTAATTTGGAACAAGCTTTGATATTGTATCAATGTAAAAGAGCCTTTTATCAATGAATTCAATTCGGTTTTGCTTTTTTACATTGTTTATTATTAGACAAACTATTTACCTATGCTGAAATATATTTTAAAGCGGATATTGATCTTTCTGCCGACCCTGCTTGTTATTTCGCTGATAACATTTTTTATCAGTACGAATGCGCCAGGAGATCCTGTAGAGCAGATGATGACAACCCAAACAGGAGAGGGGAGTTCGGCCAATTTACAAGCGAACGAAGAAGCTTACATTAAAAAAAGGCAAGAGCTTGGATTGGATTTACCAATTTTTTATTTCTCCGTAACCAATGCGGCTACTTCAGATACCCTGCATAGAATCCCTAAACCTGCACACAGGAAAACACTTGATCGCCTTGTCAATGATTATGGAAACTGGGATGAAATTTCAGAATACTATTACAATCTTCGAGACTTGGAACAGCAAGTTGTTAACGTCAAAAAAGATAATATCAATGCAACTCCTTTGATTGATTTAAAAGAGTCAGTAAACTTTTTATACAACAATACTGACAAAGAAAAAGTGGAGTTCAATATTGAGTCAATGCAAAAAACATTAGACAGCATGAATGGACTTGTTGCCAAAGCAAATGCTGAAATACCAGATTCTATACAAACAGACCGTCCAACAAATTCTTTGCTCAGTTTGACAGCACCAATTCAAAAGCTTACAGACAGTTATAAGAATATGCAAAACAAGTCAACAAAATGGAAAAATTATATTCCTAGTTTTAGCTGGTATGGTATGGAAAATCAATACCATACTTGGTTTTTTGGTGACAAACCTTTGTTTGGAGATGGAGATGGGCAGTATCGAAGTAAAGGGTTTCTTAGAGGAGATTTCGGAATCTCTTATAAAGATCAAAGACCTGTTGGAAGTGTGTTGTTTGATGCATTAAGATGGACATTTGGAATCAGTATTCTTTCCATCTTCATTGTTTACCTCTTAGCTATTCCGTTGGGTATTTTTTCTGCTCGTAAAAAAGGAACTGTTATTGATCAAGTAGTTACTACAATTTTATTTATTTTATATGCATTGCCATCTTTTTGGGTTGCAACATTAATGGTTATTTATTTATGTGGAGGAGATTATTTGAGTCTATTCCCGCCATTCTTTAAACCAGATTTAAGTGGAGGATTCTTTAGCGATGCTTCTCAATTGATATACTATTTAGCACTGCCGTTAATTTGTTGGACATTAAGTGGTTTTGCTTATTTGTCAAGACAAATGAGAGGAGGAATGCTTAATGTATTGGGTCAAGATTATATCCGTACAGCCAGATCAAAAGGATTGACGGAGGGAAAAATTACATGGAAACATGCTTTGAGAAATTCACTTTTGCCAATCATTACTTTGTTTGCAAGTGTATTTCCGGCAGCAATTGGCGGTAGTATTGTTTTGGAAATTATTTTTTCAATACCTGGAATGGGTAAAGTGGGATACGAAGCCGTTGTAGCCCGAAATTACCCTATTGTATTCGCAGTAATGATGTTCTCTTCCATACTTACTTTGGTAGGATATCTGGTTGCAGATATTTTGTATTCTGTTGTAGATCCACGTATATCTTACAACAATAAATAAATAAACCACTAACGAAAAAATATAAATTGAAATGAGCCAACGTGAACAAGTAAATGAACTAGACCAAAGTTATTGGTCAAATGTAAAACGTCAGTTTAAGAAAAATAAAAGAGCAGTTTTTTCATTGTGGGTTATAGGCTTTTTAGCATTGATTGCCATCTTCGCTGATTTTATTGCCAATGAAAAACCTCTGATAGCAAAATACAAGGGAGAAACTTATTTTCCAATATTAAAAAACTATGCTGTTGGATTAGGAATATCTTCTTGGCCTCCTGAGTTGCAAAATGTCAACTGGAGAGAATTGGACTACGAATACTCCGTTTTCCCTGCAATACCTTATTTGCCAAAGAATCAAGATATGGCAAATTCGCAATTTACAGGTCCTTTCGACAATCAACGTGTGAAATCTAAACGCTGGTGGCACTTTTTAGGTACAGATGAATTAGGAAGAGATGTTGCTTCTGGTATGATTCACGCAACACGAATCGCTTTTTTAGTCGGGATTATCTCAATGAGTATATCTGCCCTTATAGGTATAATGTTTGGTTCGCTGGCAGGTTATTTTGGTGATACTGGACTGCGAATGTCGCGGGGACGCTTTTGGTTAAATATAATCTTTTTCTTTATAGCATTGTTTTATGCATTCACTTCTAGATCATACAATATTTCAGATGCACTTGGTGTATCAATTATCAGCTTTTTAGGACAACTGCTTATAAGTGTCGGAATATTTTTGGGAATAATGCTGCTCGCCAACCTATTGGCATCCGCACTCAAAGCAATTCCGTTTTTAAAACAAAGAGTCAATGTACCTTTAGATTTAGCTATTTCAAGATTAATAGAAATAATAGTATCCATTCCAAGATTGTTTTTGATTATTGCTATTGTAGCAGTTGCCAAACCCTCTTTGATATTGGTAATGGTGGTTATCGGACTGACCTCTTGGACAGGAATTGCAAGATTGATTCGTGCTGAATTGCTAAAAGTAAGAAGTTTAGAATACGTTGAAGCAGCCCAAGCAATGGGTTTTAGTGATGTTAGAACAATGTTTAAGCACGCTATTCCCAATTCACTTTCACCAGTATTGATTGCCGTTGCTTTCGGTATTGCTTCAGCAATTTTGACAGAAGCCTTTCTTTCATTTATTGGGCTGGGAGTACCAGCAGAGGTAGTAACTTGGGGATCATTATTGAATCTAGCACGACAAGCACCAACCGCTTGGTGGTTGGCTATTATACCTGGATTTGCAATATTTTTGACTGTTACCATGTTTAATTTAATAGGGGAAGGTCTAACAGATGCACTTGATCCTCGTTTAAGAAAGTAAATAAAGATGTTTCAATTTGAAACGAGAAGATACATATATAAGTTTTTTTAAACCTACGAGGTTTCTAAAACCTACGAGGTTTCTAAAACCTCGTAGGTTTAAAAAACCTCGTAGGTTTAAAAACCTTATATTCCTACTATTGTCTTGTCTATTCTTAACTTCATATTTTTGTCAAATTTTAACAGCCCAAGACCTCAAAGTATCAAACCCACAAAAAATTCCAGCGAAAGTATCTGAGTATGAAATATTAGGAAAAAATAATGAAGGCGTTATTGTTTGGAAGTCTGGTTTAAAAATAAACCTGATAGAAGCTTTTGATCCTATTTCAATGGAACTCAAATGGTCTAAGGATTTAATTTTACCTAAGCCTAAAGTAAGAGTTGTAACAATCATTTCGATTGGTAATGAATTGTATGTTTTTTATGTCCATAAAGTAAAAACTGTCAGTACACTTTATGCAATGAAATTTAACAGTCAATTGAGAAAAATTTCAGAGGAAGTAAAAATTGATTCATACAAGAGAAGGCTCGGTAGCGGAGGTTACAAATACAATGTTCGCCATGACATAAAAAAGAATAACTTAGTTTTAGTTAAATTGGAAAAAGTAAATGAAGCCAATTTGCATACTTTGGCAACTATAAAATGGATAGAAAAAGATTTAAGTTCATATGGTGAAAAAATGTATGATGTTGAAAGCAACTGGAAGTTCAATGATTGCTTCGTCGCAGGTGATGGAACAGTCTTTTTAGTAAAGCAAAAAATAAAACGTACCATTCTTAGCAATGCTCCACTTTTCGATGAGATTGTTATAGAGTCGCATAATCCTAATGCTCTAGAGACAAACACCTTGGTATTAAAAAAAGAAGACAAGTTGTTTAATCAACTCAATTTTCAATATGATGAAATGAATAAAAAGTTGGTTTTGGCAGGTTTTTACAGTGGGAAACAAGCAAATAAAGTTGAAGGCTATTACTATACAGTTTGCGATTTTTCAGGTAAAGCTACTTATAAGGAGTATTACAGTAAGTTTGATAAAGATTTTGTGAGTAAAGTAGCCAGAAAAGGGCTTTTTGAGAAAGATACGGAATTGCAATATATTGAAATACGAGACCTAGTCCTCCGTCGTGATGGAGGTGCCTTATTGATAGGCGAATCACACAATATTGTTGGAGCAACAAACTCTATGATGCAAATGTATGATATGCGGTTTGCCAGTCGCCGTCAGGTTCAGACAGAACATTATTTTGACGATGTAATACTATTTTCTATCAATCCTGATGGTTCTTTGCATTGGAATGAAATTTTAAAGAAAAGACAGTTTTCTGAAGATGATGATGGTTATTTTTCTTCTGTTGGATATATGAACTCAACAAAGTCATTTAATCTTTTATTCAACGAATCAATTTCACACAACAATAAACTATCAAACTTTTTTATTGGGCATGATGGAGAATATCAAATAAAATCTATTTTTAATCCTGGGTCTTTCCAATTGACACCTGCTCCGAGATATGCCAAGCAAATTTCGCAAAATGAACTGGTTATTCCTGCTGTGAGCTACAAAAATGAATTTGTTCTTGTCAAAGTAACTTTTTAATGAATTTAATTGATGTTTTAACAAAGAGATTGAAAGAACCACTTCCTGGTATAAATTCGCAATCAAAGATGTTTCCTGGCAAAAGTAGAATACTGCCCGATGTTCAAACACTAGAGGCTGCAAGAAAGGCGGCTGTTTGTATTCTGTTATTTGAAAAAGATGATGAATGGATGACCACCTTAATCAAAAGGGTAGAGTACAAAGGAGTACACTCTGGGCAAATGGCTTTTCCTGGTGGGAAAAAAGAAAAAAACGAAAATTACATACAGACTGCTTTAAGAGAAACCCAAGAAGAGATCGGAATTGTTGTTGAAGGCGATAAAGTAATAGGAAAACTTTCACCTGTTTACATACCACCAAGCAATATGTATGTTGAACCTATCATTGCATTTTATCCTCAAATACCAGTATATCAAAAACAAGAAACTGAAGTTGATTCTGTGGTAGAGGTTTCTTTAAACCTATTACTAGATGATGGAATCAGGAAGGTAAAACCTGTTAAACAAAACAACGGATTAAACATAAAAGTGCCTTATTTTGATATATACAATTATACAGTTTGGGGCGCAACGGCAGTTATGTTAAGCGAGTTTATTGATGTGCTTAAAAGTACAAAGAACCAGTAATGTTATTTATTTGGGTGAATAAACCCACCTGAACCTACTGAACTTTTTGATTTCATACTGATAGAACCATTGATAATCGCCCCTGATTCAACAACCAGTGATTCAACTTCAACTTCCCCCTTAAACTGGGCTGTAGAATTCAGTTTAAGAACTTTTGAGCTGATTTTTTTCAATTCAAGTTTACCCGAAACTTCTGTATAATCTGTATCTAATATTCCGTCTACTTTCCCATCAGTACCTACAATTAAGCGTCCAGAAGTTTGGACATCACCAACAATTACACCATCTACCCGTAAATCACCTTTCGATTTGATTTTTCCTTTAATAGTTGTTCCTGAAGCAATATGACAATTATTATCAGTCATGATGATAGTTTACTTATGAGATGAAATTTACTTTCCACAATGATCGCTAAAGTTATAAAATAGTAAACAAAGTATCAATTGTCAGAAAGAATACTTACACATATAATTTATTAGTAATCAACCAGAACAGTATAAAAAGAAGTACTAAGGTAATAAATTAAGAGTTGATTTCGTCGATTTCTATGATTTCAACCTCTTCTCTTGCAATTTTTGAAAGTGGAATAACCACCTTATTCCCATTGTCTTTTTTTATAGTAATGGAGGTGTTTGTTTTTGAGATAATGGTTCCTTCATAGTTAGAAAATTTAATTTTTTGTCCAGATTTAAACTTGTCTTTGATATAATAAGAACCAAGCATATTACTCATTAAATCTCTAGAACTTAATCCATAACCCAATGCTGCTGCTAATAGAAATGCTCCTAAAATTAGCTGAATATTTTCATTTAAGATTTTTGTATCAACACCTGCTTGATTTAGGGCAACAATAATAAACATTACTACCAAAAAATAAAATACAATGACCCCTATTATCCTTCCAATAGGAATATTCATTGCCAATGCAGTATTGGTAATAAACTCTTTAATAATATTGGCGATAAAAACACCAGCAAGAAATATGATAGCAGCACTTAAAACTTGAGGCAGGTATTTAATGAATTCTACCATTGCCTCGGACAAAGCAGGAATATTCAAAATATTTGTCGCCACAATGATGAAAATGAAGAAGATTGTCCAATAAACAAGCTTTGCCATTACCTCACTAATAAGAAAATCAACAGTTGCAAACATGTCAATTTCTTTTAATTTGTCACCAAATTTATCAATATTAATGCTTTTGAGAAGCTTAAGAGTGACTCTTTGAACTACTTTGGAAACAATAGCTCCAATAAATATGACTATTAAGGCACCTAAAAATCTGACAAATCCAGATGCGGCCGATGAACCTAGTTCAGTAAATATGTCTGTAAATGCTGTATCCAAAATATTAAATTTTAGTGAATATTTCGCAATATAAAAAAAGCCTGAAAATTATTAGAATTATCTAATACTTTTCAGGACATTTCGATCGTTGTTAATTGAATCTTTAATTTTGTCTAGACAATAATTGTTATTTTATTTAATTATAATTATTAAAATATTTTGAAA
>JAHDGP010000066.1:6717-14632 GCA_020627525.1 Bacteroidota bacterium | reverse complement strand
TCTGGAGTTTTGTTTACAGTAATAAACGACAAATGTTATTTATAAGAAACGATTTTATCCTTAACTAAAAAACATTGATGCAAGAATAATAAATTATGATCACCAAGATGGATTAATTATTTAGTTTCATTTTGAAATATTAAAACATTAATCACTTTCTATCATTAAAACATTAATCACATTCTATCATTAAAACATTAATCACATTCTATCATTAAAGCATTAATCACATTATATCATTAAAGCATTATTCACATTATATCATTAAAGCATTGTCATGAATCAGTTCAATAAATACAACTTCAAAAACAAAAAGGCATTAGTAAGAGTAGATTTCAATGTTCCACTAAGCAAGTCATTGCAAGTGACAGACAATACTCGAATTCTTAGAGCATTACCAACGATAGAGAAGATTTTGAAGGATGGGGGAGCAGTAGTTTTAATGTCACATTTAGGCAGACCGAAAGGAGAGAAAAGTGCAAAGTATTCTTTGAGAAATATTACAGATGAATTGTGTTTATTACTAAATAGACCTGTAAAATTTTACGACGATTGCAAAGGGACAATTGTGAAAGAGGTCATCAGTGAGTTAAAAAAAGGAGAAGTCTTTTTATTGGAAAATTTAAGATTTTATCCCGAAGAAAAAGCAGGTGACGAAGCTTTTGCAAAAGAGTTGGCTGATTTGGGATGTGATGTATATGTAAATGACGCATTTGGAACAGCACACAGAGCACACGCTTCTACTTCCATCATTGCAGAACATTTTGCTTATAAAAATGTATTGCCAGGAATCCTAATGGGCAAAGAAGTTGAAAATGCGTTCAATGTACTTTCTAATAAAAAGAAACCATTCACTGCAATATTAGGCGGAGCAAAAGTTTCTGATAAAATTTTATTAATTGAAAATTTGCTAGACAAAGCTGATAATATATTGATTGGAGGAGCAATGGCTTACACCTTTATTAAAGCCAAAGGTGGAAAAGTAGGAAAATCTTTGGTGGAGGATGATAAATTGGACTTAGCAAAAAAATTATTAAAAAAAGCCAAAAAGAATAAGGTTAATTTAATGCTGCCAATAGATTCAGTAATTGCGGATGATTTTAAGAAAAATGCCAAGTCCAAAGTGGTAAATAGTGATAAAATACCAAATGCTTGGATGGGTTTAGATATTGGACCCGCCGCCGCAACCGCTTATGCAGAAGTAATCAAAAGTTCAAAAGTAATTTTGTGGAATGGTCCAATGGGGGTGTTTGAGTTTGACAAATTTTCTAAAGGAACCGAAAATATTGCATTAGCCGTTGGTGAAGCATCCAAATCAAACAAAGCATTTTCTTTAGTAGGAGGTGGTGATTCCGTTGCGGCTGTAAACAAATTAGAGCTTGCCGATTCAGTAAGCTATGTTTCCACAGGAGGAGGCGCTCTTCTCGAACTCTTCGAAGGCAAAGAATTACCAGGAATCAAAGCCTTGTTTCCAAATAAAAAAGGGAAAAAATCCAAAGGTGGTTTGTTTGCATTGATAAAGAAGTTTTTTAAGTAATACGAATTTGAATATATAAATATATATAAAATCCGTTGCACTTCTTTAGTGCAAAATGTCATACCATACAATCGGTAAAACCATTGTAAGTCAAAAGCAGAAGATTTCTGAATACTCGATTAATTTTTGATCGAGTACTTAACTATTCCACACATAAAAGTTAGGATACAAACTATTGTCAGTTCAGAAAAGACTGTTTATTCATTGCTAGGTACAAGAAACTTCCAAAATTGTGTCAATTATTTTTACTTTAATAAAAATCAAGTAAAAAAATGAAATATGTACTTGAAATAAGTACAATACACCAGTCTAAACTCCAAAGTTCATACACAGTAATACGTAACAATTTGAATTCAAGTATTTTATAATTCAAGTTCTAATAATTCTTATTGCCTAATTTATAACTTATTTCCAATAGCTAATCTGGGTTTTCAATTGATTACATATATGTATAAATATCATATATTATTCATTGCTCAATATTCGTTAAAAAAAGTGCTTTTGTTCTTCCCTAATTTGGGAATTTAATTATATTTGTGGGAGAAAATGGGGCAAAAGGGGAGAAAATGGGAAACAAGGAACGATTTATGACGTTTGAAATGAATATATCATTAAAAACTCGCAAATGAATAGCTTTATTGGCACATCTAACTGTAAAATGGATGCTAAGTGCAGAATAGTGGTACATAGCAAATTTACATCAATTTTACAAGATGACCAAAAAGAAGAGTCTGCAACATTGGTTGCTAATGTGAGTCCAGACAAGTGCATAGATCTATTCTCCGAAGAAGCTTGGAAAGAAGTTGAAGAACTTTTGTTAATGAAGTTCAACGAGGGAAATCCAAAGGATAGAAAAAACCTTAGCCGTTTTCTTGATTTTGCTGAAAGATTGACAATAGACAATAACAGCAGAATTACAATTCCACCGAGAATGGTAGAATTTGCTGGTTTAAAAAAAGAGATAACCTTGAAAGGTAAGCTTAACAAAATTCAAATTTGGGATTCAGAAACCTATGAATTGATGATGAAAGGAAATCAAGCTGGTTTTGATGATATAGTTGCAGATTTGTATGGAGGTCAAAGTATTTCAGGGTAAGATAAAATAAGATTGATTTGTTTGAAATAGTGGTGTGTGTATGGAAAGTTCAAAGTATCATGAGCCTGTTCTGCTCAACGAAAGTGTTGATGGGTTAAATATAAATCCAGACGGTGTTTATGTGGATTTGACTTTTGGAAATGGTGGCCACTCCAATGAAATCTTAAAAAAAATGTCTTCCGAAGGTAAACTGATCGTTTTTGATCAAGATGAAGACGCAGAAAAAAACAAAAAAATTGTCGATAACAGGCTGATATTTGTTAGACAAAATTTTAAGTATTTAACAGCTTATTTAAAGCTTTATAATATTGAACACGTAGACGGTGTTTTGGGAGATTGGGGGGTTGCCTCCCATCAATTTGATACACCAGAAAGAGGTTTTTCAATTCGTTTTGATGGACCGCTTGATATGAGAATGAATCAATCATCTGATTTGACTGCTGAACATATTCTGAACAGCTATTCAAGTGAAGATTTAGTTGATATTTTTAAAAACTACGGTGAAGTAAAAGGAGCCTATAATATTGTTAAACAGATAGTTGAACAAAGAAAAATTTCACATTTTAAAACAGTAGACCAATTTAAGACGGTTTTAAAACCTTTCTTGAGAAATAATCCCAATAAAGATTTGGCGAAAATATTTCAGGCTTTGAGAATTGAGGTTAATCAAGAATTAGAGGTTTTAAAAGAGGTGATTGAACAGGTGGCACTTGTATTGAAAACTAATGGACGCTTTGTCTCTATCGCTTATCATTCTCTGGAAGATAGATTGGTTAAAAACTTTATTAAAGCTGGAAACTTTACTGGAATCCCTGAAAAGGACATTTTTGGAAAATTTGAAAAACCTCTAAAGGCTATCAATAAAAAAGTGATTGTTCCTTCAGAGGATGAAATAAAGAGAAATTCAAGGGCGCGAAGTGCTAAAATGAGAATAGCTGAAAAAATTTGAAACAAGGTTAAATAACAACACATTCTACAATGCTTAAACGGAAACCTATATATATCGAAGAGCAGGAAGTCGCTGAAAAGTCAGTTGATTGGTCTGAACAGTTTGATAAAAATTGGTATGCATTACTTAAAAGTACTGAGGCGATTAAGTTAGTGAGCTTAGTGTTTGTTTTGATGGTCATGACCATCTTTTTTACAAATTATGCTGAAAAACAAAAATTTCATTTACGTAAATTGAAAGTAGATGTTGAAGAATTACAACACTACCAAAAAACTATGCAGGCTGAATTGATTAACTCAACTAGAGAGTCTGAATTTGAAGAAAAATTAAAATCAACGGGATATTCGGGATTTAGAAAACCGGTGAAAGTGATAACTTATTCTAAAGGAGAAATTGGATTTTGATTATGGAAGATGTCAAAAAAACCATATCACGACGAGTATACATCGTTTTCATTGGATTGCTTTTCATTGGATTTGCAATATGCGCCAAGCTTTTGAAAGTTCAGGTGTGGGAGCAAGATTATTGGCTAAACCTTAAAGACAATACCACTAGAGTTGATACTATTTTTGGTAAACGTGGAAATATCTATGACATAGATTCCAATCCATTGGTTACCTCTTTGCCTCATTACAATGTTGCTTTTGACCCTACTGCGGCGAAAAGCAACTTGTTTGAGGAAAATATTGGTGAATTAAGTTCTTTGCTTGCCGGAAAATTTGGACAGAAATCTCCTAGAGAATATGAAAGAGAATTTCGGGCTGCAAGAGATAAAGATAAAAGATACATTCCGCTTTTGAAGAAAGTTAACTTGAGTGATAAAAAGGAAATTGAAACATGGCCTTTGTTTAAAGAAAAAAGCTCCAAAGGCGGAGGTATCTTTAAAAAAATAAATGAACGAAATCGTCCTTATGGAACCCTTGCTAAAAGAACTTTAGGATTGATTCGAGAAAATGCTGAAGATTTTGGGCTTGAAAAAGCTTATGATAAATATTTAACAGGTGGTAAAATGCCTCAGTTAAATTATAAACTACCTACAGTCGGATGGATTGAGGTAAACTACAGTGGGGAACAACCTGAAGATGGTTTTGATGTTCACACCACCATTGATGTAAATATTCAAGATGCTGCAAACAAAGCTTTGAAAAGTGCTTTGGAAGAAAATGCTGCCGATCACGGTTGTGCTGTGGTAATGGATGTCAAATCAGGTGAAGTAAGAGCAATTGTCAATTATGGTAAAGACAAAAAAGGAGATTACTATGAAATGTACAATTACGCCATTGCTGAAACAATTCTACCAGGATCAACCTTTAAGATACCAATGCTGTTGTCTTTATTGGTAGATAAAAAAGCCAGCTTGAATTCTCTGGTGGATGTTGGAAACGGTGTAAAGAAATATTATGACAGAACAATGAGAGATTCTCACGCTCCTAAAGAGCCTGTTATGACTTTACAATCAGTGATTGAAAAATCGTCAAATGTGGGTATTTCGACTTTGATAAATAATTCTTATACAGGTGATGAATGGGCTTTGATTAATCGTCTAAATTCATTTAACTTAAATGAAAAATGTGGAATTGAAATTGAAGGAGAACCAATGCCTGATATTTCAAATCCTGATGAAGATAGATGGAGTGGTGTTTCTTTACCCTGGCTGTCGATTGGATATGAGTTGAAGTTGACGCCTTTACAGCTTTTGAGTTTTTACAATGCAATTGCTAATAATGGGGTGATGATGAAACCACATTTGGTTAAAAAAATTACCAACAGAGATGAGGTAATTGAAGAATTTGAACCTACTGAAGTAAAGCAAATTTGTTCCAAAAAAGATGCTTATAATGTTCAAAAAGTCTTGAGAGGCGTTGTGAAAAGAGGGACCGCTAAAGGCATTGCTTCTGAATATTTGACCTTGGCTGGGAAAACAGGTACTACTGTTATAAGTAATCCTAAAATTAGCAGCAATAAACGCTATCAGGCTTCTTATGTTGGATATTTTCCACACGAGAACCCGAAATATTCGTGCATTGTTGTGGTGAGCGATCCTAAAAATGGGAAGTATTATGGAAGCCAAGTAGCTGCACCCGTATTTAAAGAAATTGCGGAAAAAACATTTGCAAGAGATATTGAATTACAAAAGCAAATGAAAGGTGAAATTACGGCGGAAGAATTGGCTAAACTTGAAGAGTTTCCAACAACAAGAAAAGGTTTTGTTGAAGACTTAGAAGTAATTTACGATTATGTAGGAACAGATTATGAAATTGAAACAAATGCACCTTTTGTGTATTCTGAAAGCAAAGACGGTTATATCGCTTTAAAAGCTGAAAAATCTTTCGACGCTACAGTAAATACAGTTCCAAATGTAAAAGATATGGGACTAAGAGATGCAATTTATATTTTAGAAAATATTGGAATGAAAGTTCAAATTTCTGGAATTGGAAAAGTAATTCAACAATCCAAAGAACCAGGAAAGTCATTTGAAAAAGGAGAGTTGATTAAAATTAAATTGGGATAAAAAACATCATCATTAAAATTTTAAAAGACATACTAGAGGGGATAAATACCAAAACAATTGGTAGGGATACTGTTCAAATAACTGGATTGAAACTGGATTCCAGGAAAGTAGAAAAAGGAGATCTGTTTATTGCGGTAAAAGGATCTCAAATTGACGGTCACGCGTTCATTGAAAATGCTATAGAAAAAGGAGCTTCGGCTATTGTTTGTAACAATGATGCTTTTACTTCTGAAGAGGTAACAGTAATCAATGTAAAAGACTCTTCTTTTGCATTGGGAAAAATTGCTGCAAATTTTTACGATAATCCATCAGCCCAATTAAAGTTAGTTGGGGTAACTGGTACAAATGGAAAATCGACAATAGTTAGCTTGTTGAATCAAATGTTCAACCTTTTAGGTCATAAATCTGGATTAATATCTACTATTTATTACGATCTGGGAGGAGAACAAATGCCTTCAACACATACCACACCTAATGCAATTATTTTAAACAAATTATTGCGCAAAATGGTGGACAATGGTTGTGAATATTGCTTTGCTGAAGTGAGTTCTCACGCAATTCATCAAAACCGTATTTACGGAATTGAATTTGCTGGTGGACTTTTTTCTAACATTACTTTGGATCACTTAGACTATCATAAAACATTTAAAGAATATATAAATGTAAAAAAAGCGTTCTTTGACAATTTGGGAAATGGTGCCTTTGCACTCGTAAATACCGACGATAAACACGGTAAGATTATGTTGCAAAATACCAAAGCTGAAAAACATACTTTTGGTATAAAATCTATGGCGGATTTTAATCTGCGAATCATAGAAAACAACATTACAGGTTTGATTTTGAATGTCAAAGGAAATGAAGTTTATTCCAGGTTGGTGGGAGAATACAATGCCAGTAATTTATTGGCAGTCTATGCTGTCTCTCAACTTTTAGGTATAGATCATTTAAATGCTTTGGAAAAATTGAGCTTGCTAAAACCCGTTAAAGGGCGTTTTGAAATTGTCTCCAATAAAGACAATACCATTACTGGAATAGTTGATTACGCTCATTCTCCTGATGCTTTAGAAAAAATTTTAACAACCATTGTTAAGGTGAAAAAGAAAAACAATCGCCTGATTACTTTGGTTGGTTGTGGAGGAGACAGGGATAGATCTAAAAGACCAATAATGGCAAAAATTGCAATAGTAAACAGCGATTTGGCGATCTTGACATCAGACAATCCTAGAACGGAAAATCCAAAAGCAATTTTAGATGAAATGAGCAAGGGATTAGACCTAAATCTAGGGAAGTTTTTGAAAATTACGGACCGTAGAGAAGCAATAAATACAGCCGTGATGATGGCAAAATCTGGCGATATTATTTTGGTAGCAGGCAAGGGACACGAAGATTATCAAGATGTAAATGGAGTGAAACACCCTTTTGATGATAAAACAGTTTTAAAGGAAGCTTTTGAAATAAATGCAATTAAATTTTAATATATAAATGCTATATTATTTATCACAATATTTAGGAGAACATTACAATCTTGCTGGAGCTGGACTTTTTAAGTTTTTATCTTTTAGAGCTGGTATTTCAATAATATTGTCTCTTTTGATTAGTATGGTATTTGGTGGAAAATTAATTAATTTTTTGCGAAAGCAACAGGTAAAAGAAACAGTTAGAAAATTAGGATTAGAAGGAGAAGAGACCAAACAAGGAACGCCAACAATGGGTGGAGTTGTAATTCTTGGATCTGTCTTATTACCAGTAATTTTATTTGCGGATATTACCAATATCTATATAATATTAATGCTTTTTGTAACCCTGTCTTTAGGAGCAGTA
>JAHDGP010000066.1:3507-6707 GCA_020627525.1 Bacteroidota bacterium | reverse complement strand
GGTTTTATTGACGATTATATAAAAGTATTTTTAAAAGATAAAGGAGGACTGAGGGCAAGGACTAAATTAATTGGTCAATTTTTGGTTGGATTAATATTGGGAATAGCCTTGTATTTTCATCCAGACGTGGTAATACGAAAAGACATTACAGATACACCTGATGCAGTATATTATTGCGAAATGGATCGTTCTGTCTCTTTTGATGAAAGGGGAGAGTCTAGATTTTTGGTGGATTATAAAGCACCCGAAACGACTATTCCGTTTGTAAAGCAATTTGATTTCGATTACGGAAGCGTTCTTTCTTTTATGGGGGATGGATACCAAAAGTTCGGTTGGCTAATTTATATTCCCATCGTAATGTTTATCCTTACTTTTATAAGCAATGGAGCAAATCTTACCGATGGAATGGATGGACTAGCCACAGGAATTTCAGCCATTATTATTTTGACCTTAGGTATGTTTGCTTACGTAACAGGAAATTCAATCTTTGCAGAGTATTTAAATATTATTTATTTACCCAATACTGGTGAATTGTTAATATTTTCCTCAGCATTATTTGGCGCTTGTATTGGATTTTTGTACTTTAACTGTTATCCGGCACAAGTATTTATGGGAGATACAGGTTCGTTGGCACTAGGTGGCATAATTGCATCCTTAGCCATTATCGTAAGAAAAGAATTATTTATTCCAATTTTATGTGGAATTTTTATTATTGAAAATATTTCTGTAATGATGCAAGTTGGCTGGTTTAAATACACTAAAAGAAAATATGGAGAAGGAAGAAGGATTTTTAAAATGGCACCTTTGCATCATCATTATCAAAAATTGGGAATTCCTGAACCAAAGATAGTTACTCGCTTTTGGATCATATCAGTTTTGTTAGCTGTAATGGCACTTGTGATGACTCTAAAAATTAGGTAAATGGAATTTGCTGATTTAAAAAAAGTTTATTTCTTGGGAGTTGGAGGAATAGGAATGAGCGCAATAGCTAGGTATTTCAATTATTTGGGAATTGAAGTTTCGGGTTATGACAAAACAAAAACAGCGTTGACAACGCAACTTGAAAAAGAGGGAATAAAAATTCATTATACAGAAGATATAAATTTAATTCCCGAAAAACTGGAATTAGTAGTTTACACACCTGCTATTCCAAAAGACAATAAAGAATTTGTTCATTTAAATAAAATAGAAAATCTCCCAGTTTTAAAAAGGGCAAGAGTGCTCGGAGAGATTTCAAAAAAAGGAAAATGCATCGCAATTTCTGGCTCACACGGCAAAACTACAATTACTTGTATGTTGTCTCATGTTTTGAGAAGTGCTGGTCGCCATTGCTTCGCATTTATTGGTGGTATAAGTATAAATTATCAAACGAATTTTTTAGCTGGAGACGATAAAGAACCAATCTTCATTGTTGAAGCTGACGAATTTGATAGATCTTTCCATCAATTGCATCCTGACATAGCTGTCATAACTGCAATAGATGATGATCATTTGGAAGTATACGAAAACCAAGATGGATTGATAAAATCCTTCAATAAGTTCATTGAAAATATAGACCCTTCTGGTCTGTTAATAATTAAGCATGGGTTAAAGACTGACATAAGTCGTTATCCTTCTGATTTTTTGACCTATCATCTTAAGGATGATACGGCAGATTTGCATGTCAAAAATATCAGGATTGATGATAACGATAATTATCGTTTTGACACTGCGGAATTAACTACTACTCGCTCAGATAAAGAGACTCGGGCTTTGCCCTTGTCTCTTATTTTGGCAATCGGAGGGGAACACAATATTGAAAATGCCATTCCCGTAATTGCCATTGCAAAAAAAATGGGGTTGACAGAAAAAGAAATATTTGACGGTCTAAAATCTTTTGAGGGGATAAAAAGAAGATTTGAATACGTCATTAAAAATAAAAAATGGTGCATGATAGACGATTATGCACATCATCCTGAAGAATTGAATGCTTTGATTCGATCTGTTAAAAACAGGTATCCAAACAAAAAGATCTGTTTGGTGTTTCAACCGCATTTATTTTCAAGGACCAGAGATTTAGCCAAGCAATTTGCTGATGCACTTTCAGCAGTAAATGAAGCTGTTCTGATGGATATTTATCCAGCCAGAGAGTTGCCAATTGAGGGGGTAACTAGTCAGCTCATAACAGATTTTTTAGACAATACAGACGGAAAAATCTATTCTAAAAGTGAACTTGTAAATGCAATTGTGCTAAAAGAATTTGATGTATTAGTTGTGGCGGGAGCAGGAGATGTAAGCGATCTGATTCAACCACTTAAAGAGTCTTTGTTGAAATCAAAAGGCTCTGACTAATTTTGATTTGGGACAGATAATAAATAGGTAAATGCCCGATTTTGATTGTCAAAACGGATCGGCGGTCGTTGCTTAGAAATTTATTACCCATCCCGTAAATAACTATAATAGTTGGTAGTTATTTATTTGTGAACTAAAAAAAGGTAAACTATGTAATACTAAAGAATTATTGGGAGGCAACTAACACCTGCCAATATTTTGTACTAAAAGAAACTAACATGAAAGCAAACTACTACTTCAATCAGTTAAAAGCTATAAACTTTCGGGCAGTTACTTCTGCAGCCGTATGGTTTGTGCTAGGTATTTTATTCGTCTTTTTGCTAAGTACATCTATTGAAAATTTTTCAAACACAAAAATTAATTCGGTAGATATCGAAATAGCAGATGATACAGGAAATCATTTCCTTACATCTGAATCTGTGGAGTCTTTCGTAAAGGAGTATTTCAGAACCGACAATTTAGATTTGACAATTGGTGAGTTGAATCTGAAAGATTTGGAATGGGTTTTGGAAGCACATCCATACATCGAAAGCTCAGATCTCTTTGTAGACAATGCTGGCAACCTTATAATTAAAGTTCAACAAAAGTATCCTATTGTTAGAATAATATCTAACGATGGGGAAAATTACTATTTGAGCAATTTAGGTGATCAAATGCCCTTTTCCGAAAATTACACAGCGAGGGTTCCAATTGTAACCGGAGAATATTACAACGTAAACGCAGCTTCCGAAAAAGAAGCTTTGAGTGCCCCTTATGAATTGGCAAAGTTGATCCAATCTCATGAGGTTTTAGATGCTTTGGTAGAACAAATTCACTTTGAGAAAAGTGATGAAATTTATATTATACCAAAATTAGGAAGCTTTAAAATT
>JAHDGP010000066.1:0-3497 GCA_020627525.1 Bacteroidota bacterium | reverse complement strand
CAATAATTTAGAAGATAAACTGAGACAAGTATTGGCATTTTATTTAAAGCAAGTACCTGTTTCGGGTAATGAATACAAACAACTAGACGTTTCAGTCGTGAATCCAGTATATGCGTCAAAATATAAAAACTAAACAAGAAATCTTAAAATGAAAACAACTAATTCTAATAATCATCAATTTAATAAGTCTTTCTTTGACCCAGCTAATTCAAATAAAGATATTATTGCTAGTTTGGATATAGGCACAACTAAAATTTGTGCGCTTATTTCAAGAGTAGGTGAGGACGGTGTACTGGATGTTTTAGGCGTCGGAACAGCAGACTCTAAGGGCATTATGCGTGGAGTTATAAACCATGTATCGGAAGCTATAAATGCAATTAAGTCGGCTGTCTCCCAAGCTGAGTTGCAATCTGGTATGAGAATTTCTCGGGTAGTCGTAGGAATAGCTGGGCAACACATTAAATGCTTTAAGCACAGAAATTATTTAACACGAGAAATTGATAATTTTATAACAGAAAGTGATATCGAAGATTTGGTAAACCAAGTCAGAAGAATTGTATTGCCTTCTGGTGAAAAAATCATTCACGTTCTGCCCGTTACTTATAAAGTGAACAACGATGAAGGTATCATCAATCCGATTGGTATGAGATGTACCAGCTTGGAAGGTGATTTTTTGATTGTAACGGGTAACAAAGATTCTATTGAAAACATCAAAAAATGTGTCGAAGAAGCAGGACTTGAAATTGCTGAATTGGTGTTAGAACCAATTGCATCTTCTATTTCTGTATTAAATGAAAGAGAAAAAGATGCTGGCGTTGCTTTGGTAGACATCGGAGGAGGAACAACAGATGTTGCAATCTTCTACAATGGAATAATTAGACATACTGCCGTTATTCCTTTTGGTGGAAGCATCATTACACAAGATGTAATAGACGGTTGTGAAGTAATGAAAGACGATGCTGAATTGCTTAAAATAAATCACGGTTCTTCCCTTGTTTTGGAAAAATTTGAGAATGTAATTATCACCATTCCAGATAGATTTTCTGACGGAAACGGAGAACCGAGTAAAGTGAGTATGAAAAACCTTGCGCTTATCATTCACGCAAGAGTAGAAGAAATATTAGAAGAGGTTTACAACCATATTAGAGAGTCAGAATTTGATTCAAAATTGAGAGCTGGAGTCGTTTTGACAGGAGGAGGTTCTCTTTTATCTAATATAGATGAACACTGTAAATACCTTTGTGGAATGCGCTCTAGAAAGGGAGGCGTTACACATCGTTTAAAAAATAAAAATTCTGAAGTGGATTCTCCAAAATTTGCAACAGCATTGGGTCTAATCATTAAAGGAAACGACTTAGTGAAAATGGGAGAACTAGAATCAAACTTTGTAAGCTTGAACGAAACCGAAGAATCAAACAGAGGGACAATTATTGAAAGACCGACCTTTATTAACACCGAAAGACCAAGTCTTGAAAAAATTGAAGAACCCAAAAAGGAGAAACAAGGACTGGTAGAATCGTTTTTCACCAAAATGGAAAGACTTTTCACCAATCAGAAAAAAGATTCTCCAGATTTTAACAATGACAATTTTTAAGAAACAAACAACAGATTAAAAACAACAAAAAAACTAGGATATGGATAGCAAATTAAAGTCAAATATTCACTTTGATTTCCCAGCTGAACAACCTGCTATAATTAAAGTAGTTGGAGTTGGAGGTGGAGGTTCAAATGCAGTGAATCAAATGCACGACAAAGGTATAGAAGGAGTAAAATTTATTATATGTAACACCGATGCTCAGTCTTTGGTAGCAAGCAAGGTGCCAAATAAAGTACAATTAGGACCAAATTTGACAGCGGGAAGAGGTGCAGGGGCAAATCCTGAAAAAGGAAAACACGCAACGCACGAATCAATTGAGGAAATCCGTCAGGTAATTGGAGAAGATACTCAGATGTTGTTTATAACTGCTGGAATGGGTGGTGGAACAGGAACTGGTGGCGCTCCCGTAGTCGCTAAATTAGCTCGCGATATGGGCGTTTTAACGGTTGGTATTGTTACCACTCCGTTTACTTTCGAAGGAGGAAGCCGTAAAGGCAATGCCTATTCTGGTATAGATGAAATGCGTCAATATGTAGATACTTTAATTGTTATTTCTAACAATAAAGTGCTGGAAATGTACCCTAAAACACCAGTAACGGAATCTTTCAAAATTGCTGATAATGTTTTAGAAACAGCAGTTAGAAGCATTGCTGAAATTATAACTGTAACTGGAATCGTTAATGTGGATTTTGCGGATGTTGAAGCAGTTATGAGAGATAGCGGTGTTGCCATTATGGGAGCGGCTTCTGCTACTGGAGAAGACAGAGCAGAGAAGGCTATTACAAACGCGCTTGCATCTCCTTTGTTAAATGACAACAGAATTGCTGGTTCTAAAAATGTTTTATTGAATATCCGTTTTGGTAAAAATGAAGCATTGAATGAGGAATTGGAAACAATTTCTACCTACGTTCAAAATGAAGCTGGTAACAATCCTAACATTATTTTAGGTATTTGCAAAGACGAAGAATTGGATGATGAATTATGCATCACAATTATTGCAACGGGGTTTCAAACAAAGGATGAAATAGAAGAGCAGGGTGCTGAAGAAGGGGAAGAAATTAAGGAGGAGCCTGTATTGACAAATGACACGGTAAAAGAAGTGGCAATATCTGAACAAGCTGCTAACATTAAATTTGACGATACTTCTAAAATTGTAGAGGCTAATCCATTAATTGTTCATCCTCCAAAACAGGAAAATGTGCAAAGTCAACCACAAATGGTTAGCAATAAAATTCCTGATACTTTGATAGAAAAGCAACAGGTTGAGATACCATTGGGTCAGGTACAGGATAATCCTGTGCAACAACCTCAGCAACAACAACCTTTAAAGCAGGAAGAAATTACCGAGAAAGAGGATATAAAGTTTGAAGGGTACAATGAAAGATTGCCAGGCAACGAGATTAATGTGGACTTAGACAAGAGTGATAAGGCAAAGATTTTTGAAGAATATATGAAGCGTAGAAAAGAACGTTTGAGCAAACTTTCTGGACATACCTATCATTCTGCAAACATAAATGAGATGGAAAAAGAACCAGCTTATAAACGCAGAAATGATTTGGATTTGAACAATTTGCCAGACGAAGGAGAAAAATATTCAACGAAAATCAAGCTGATTATTGATGAAGAAGATGGAAAAGCTAAGATAAAGGATACAGATAAGAATTCTTTCTTACATGATAATCCAGACTAATTTAAGGCTTTTTACTTGAATGAAACATTGATGCGAAAATAATTTTGTTTGAAATAATTGGTTTTGGAACAAATATTTAAAGATTATCGTTTATATTATATGAGTTGGTATACAAGGTGTTTTTATTTGTAAAACCCTTATTTGATAAGACCAATTTAAAAACCTTGAAATGTAATTCAAAGTTTTGATAATTAGAATTTTGTAATAAAT
>JAHDGP010000065.1 GCA_020627525.1 Bacteroidota bacterium | reverse complement strand
AACCTTTAATTCCCAAATTTCATACGACATTATATATTCAAATTCGTATTATTTTGCATCTTCAGCTTTCCCTTTTTTAGAAGCTTTTGCTGGTACTTCTTGAATTTCTTCAACTACCTCGCTTGAGTCTTCTTCTCCGCCACCATATATGATCGCTTTGATTCTTGCTTCAATCTCAATAGCCACATCTGGATTGTCTCTCAAGAATCCTTTTACATTTTCTCTACCTTGACCAATTTTGTTTCCTTCGTAGCTAAACCAAGATCCGCTCTTTTGGATAATTTCTGCTTCAACACCTAAATCAATAATTTCTCCCAACTTAGAGATTCCTTCACCATACATAATATCAAACTCAACCAATTTGAAAGGTGGTGCTAATTTGTTTTTAACCACTTTCACTCTTGTGCGGTTACCAATCAAGTCTGTTCCATCTTTTATCGCAGTTGAACGACGAATATCTAATCTTATAGAAGAATAAAATTTCAAGGCATTACCACCTGTTGTTGTCTCTGGGTTTCCGAACATTACACCTATTTTCTCACGCAATTGGTTAATGAAAATACAGCAACATCCTGTTTTATTAATAGTACCAGTCAATTTACGCATTGCCTGAGACATCAATCTTGCTTGAAGACCCATTTTAGAATCACCCATTTCGCCTTCCAACTCACTCAAAGGAACCAAGGCAGCAACAGAGTCTATTACTACTATATCTAAGGCACCTGAGCGAATAAGGTTATCCGCTATTTCTAAGCCTTGCTCTCCGTAATCTGGTTGAGAGATCAAAAGATTGTCTACATCAACTCCAAGACTTTTTGCATATACTTTATCAAATGCATGCTCTGCATCTATAAAAGCCGCTATTCCACCTGCTTTTTGTGCTTCTGCAATAGCGTGAATAGCCAAAGTTGTTTTACCAGAAGATTCCGGACCATAAATCTCAACAATTCTTCCTTTCGGATAACCATTGATACCCAATCCAATATCTAAACCAAGAGAGCCAGAAGGAATCACGTCAATTTCTACCGCTGACTTGTCGCCCATACGCATTACACTACCTTTACCGTGTACTTTGTTAAGCTTGTCCATTGCCAATTGCAATGCTTTTTGTTTTTCGTTTAAGTTTGCCATTTTTCTAATTTAAATGATGTTTTTAATTATAATTTTATTCTTAATTGTTATTCTAAAGTATCTTAATAGTGAGTGTTTAATTCACTTGTTGTTCCATATCCTATCTCATTCAACATCATCTCGCCTTGTATTAATATTTCAAAATTAATATAAATATCATCAAAGATAAACATTTTATTTCAAAAAAACATTATTAATGACATTTTATTTTATTTAAAGTCACAAAAAGTAAATAAAATATTTTTCAAAACAATTGAACCAATATAGAATTTGGATGGTTTAATATTATACAACAACATACGTAAAAATAATAATAAACTATGCTTTTATACAATGATCAAAATACCAAATTGCAAGTTTTTGCCGCAGCAAATTTACTTGTCAGAGCTGGCTCTCACAGAGGCACTTGTTTGGATTGTTTTGGTTTTAGAAAAGTCAAGTCGGAAAAGTTGAAGGTCTGAAGATCTTTTACAAAAATATAATAAATTATATGCCCGACTTGCTGTAAGTAAGTCGGTTTTTTTTTGGGCAAACAACAATGAAACAACACATTTTTCAATAACACATTAAAATTTTTAAATTATGAACATCAAATTAAAACTTAACAGAATCGCCAAACGGTACAAGCAAAAACAATTGGCAATGAACAGCGAACCATTTTATGTCCCTGCCTTTCTTGAAAGACAAAGCATTGACATTGAAAAATTAGAAGCAGAAAAGCGTCATTTACAAAGCTTTATATTCTAATGAGATGGTTCAGCTTAACCAACAACAACCTTTACATTTTAATGAACTTAAAAACAAATCCTTTTCCCCCTAAAGGATTGAAATAGATGGACTAGGGTAAAAATCCTGGTTCATCTTTTTGTTAATTTTTTCAAAAACATACTTCCAATCAAAATAAAGCCGTTAATTTGAGTATGTTAAAAGTCCTAAACCTTTTTGCTTTTGTGGTAATTATTTTGCTCTCGCTCAACGCTTGCAGTAGTGATACTTACACGCCAAAACCAAAAGCTTACCCCAAAATGGACCTGCCTGCAAAAGTATATCAACACTATTCTAATGAAGGGTGTCCCTTTGTTTTTGACATCCCAACTTATGCCAATGTGGATAGAAGCCCCGATCTAAAAAGAAAAAATGAAGATCAAGATTGTTGGATGGATATTGTATTTAAAGACCTCAATGCCAGATTTCATCTGAGTTATATGAATGTGGAAGACCATACCAAACTGATGAATCTTATTGAAGATGCGCATAAATTGACCTCTAAGCATATCAAAAAGGCAGAATACATTGATCAAAGACAAATAATGACGGACAAAGATGTTTATGGTTTGTTTTCAGATGTTGGCGGAAATGCGGCTTCCTCTATGCAATTTTACCTAACTGACAGCACCGATCACTATATTTTTGGCTCTTTGTATTTTTCATCAACTCCAAATTACGATTCTATACAGCCAGCTATTCAATTTATAAAAACAGATATTTTGAATATGATTGAAACCTTTGAATGGCAAGAAGGGTCCAGCGCTACTGCTAGTCTTTTAGATAACTAAGTGGCATTTTAAATAGATTCTTAAACTAATTTGCACTTATTTTTGTTTTTTAAACAGAATTGGCAACAATAAAACGCAGTTTTGCATTAATTTTGCAGTATATAATTAAATAAATTTATTATGGGTTTACCAGGTGGAATTGAATGGATTGTTATTTTATTTGCTGTTTTACTTCTTTTCGGTGGTAGAAAAATTCCAGAATTAATGCGTGGTCTTGGAAAAGGGATACGTGAGTTTAATGCTGCTAAGAGTACTATCAAAGAGGAATTAGAGTCTGGAATCAAGGAAGAAGAGAAGAAGTAGTCGAAACGGAATCCTTTAAATGCTTAATATTAGGCTTTAATTGATTTTGATAAATCGGTTAATTTTTGAATTATTATATTTTTTCTTTCTGGTTCAAATAAATGACACTCAATAATCTCATCTTTTGATGAATGTTCAAGGATGAAGTTTGCCATTTTTGCTAAATATTCAATAACTCTTTTTTCAGAATTTTCAAGCTCATTTGATAATTGCACATTGTTATACACACTTTTCTCTAAGTAACTTAACTGCTAATTTTATTTCCCTTACTTTTCCTATTCTGACAGAATCGACTAAAACTAAAAACTCATATAGTTTTGGATCGGAAACAATAGCTTTAGTGACGCTTTTATATAAAGGTATAATTGATTGACCTTTTACACTTCCTAATGAGTCAGGCCAAACATAAATTTCATCACTAAGAATAATATTGTTTAAAGGCGGGGCAGAATGAACTGTCGGAAATCCTCTTGCAATGGGTCCAGGTTTTTGAGGAAATGTATATTTTATACCGAATTCAATAAAATCAATCAAGCTAAGTTTAGATACTTTTTTTCTGGAAGAATCTATCAAACCAGAATAAGAAGACCTTTTCAAAGACTCACTCACCTCTGACTGACTCATATGCAGTTCCTTTGCAATAGTATGATGATACCATTCCTTTTCCCCTTTAGATAAGATTTTAAATAAAATGACAATATCTTGGGACTTCATTCTTAATTGTGATTGATTCATATCTTTCATATTTCATATCGCAATATACGATATAGAATATGGAAAATCAATTTTATTAACAAAGTTTAGGAAGATTAAGTTGAAAATTTGATCCTTTGCAGGATTACATTTTTTTAAAAAGAATTACTTCAAGTTCCTATTTTTAAAAATACTGTCCAATACCTATTACTGCGCCTACCTCTTTTGTATTGATTGGTTCATAGCCTATGTCTATTCTAAAAACGGCATTATAAATTTTTTGATGAATGAATCTCAGTCCTCCACCCACTGTCATTCTATAAGTTTCTTCAAATTTTTGATTTTCTACTAACCATTTTTTTCCAGGTTCACGCCAAGAGGCTTGGTCTACAAAAAGATTCGTCTGAACAGCTATTTTTTTATCATCATATATAGTGTGGCGATATTCTAAATTTAAACTTGTTATGGCTGATGCTCTGGTAATCCTATTTCCAATACCTCTCAAATTTATATGACCATCCACCGTAAATGGTGCAAAAGGGCTAAAGTTGTTTTGAGCAACTCCAACAATCCATCTACCTACAAAGTTGCCTTTTTGAGATAATCTTTTGTAAAACCTGAAATCATTGTCAAATATGTAAAAAGCTTTGTCCGTGTTTTCACTAAACACCAATTGTGCGGATGAAAAATTTGAAATACCATTTCGGTAATGAAAAAAGTAGTCGATGTTGTCAAAACGGTGATTGAGTTTAAACAAAAACTTGGTCAACGCAACATCATTTGGTCCTGGCAGTTCATCTTTAGGCTCGCTTAATTTCAAGTATTTTTCTTCAAACAAGCTTCCGCCAAATTCTATTTTGTTGTTGTAATTTAGCTCATAACTCACCCCTAAAAGCAGGCTGTTGTTTTTATACAAATATTGCAATGTATTGTTTTCAAAATAAAGCGGCTCTTCTGATTCCCAATGAAGCCCGTTTATAATAAATCCAAATTTCGATCCTCTGTAATGCGGAATTTTTATTCCAAAACCAACTGTTGACCTTCTGTTATACTGATAAAATGCATAAGTTTCAATTCCTTTTCCAAAAGCATTTACATCTAATGCGCCAAGTTGCACCCATTCGTTTTCAGGCAATACTCCAAACCCAAATATTGGCAACAAAGTATGTACTTCTTTGCAGTTAAAAACCACCTCTTTCCCGCTGGTCGTCTCCACTATTTCATAATTCACATCTGCAAATGCATTTAGCCTTCGCAATCGTTGAGCATCTTTTCTCAGTTTAGTGGTATCAATAGATGCACCTATTTTACTATTAAGAAACCGTTTTAAATAAGTTGTTTTAGTTTTCTTATTGCCTTCAAAACGAATAGAGGATAAGTCGATCTGCTGCGCAACCAAATACTGGGAGCACAATACTAAAAGACTAATTATAAATATTTTATTAAAATTCATTTCAAATGGTTTCCTATAAGATCACATTATTCCAATTTCAATAAAGAATGGCTTATATAAGTATCAAATCAAAACAATGTATAACAAATTTGAATTGATACTTAAATTCAATATTTACATTTTTAAGATCAAAGTGAAAAATGAAAAATTGAATTTGTATGACATTGTTTTTTTTGAGTTTACTATTAATAAAACGCCGACTTTATCTAATTGTTTAAAAGAATTTTCAAGTACAGTAATTCTTAAATGGCTCTGTAATTCCCTTCAAAGATGGGTAATTACAGAGCCATTAAAAAATCGTTTAAAAAAAATTTATTTATCAAATATCAATTAAAATTATACTATTCAATAACCAAGACTTTGCCATTAATATCAAATGACTCAGAATTGAAATCATAGTAATAAACACCTTGTGGTAAAGAACCAATATTCATTTTAATTGTTTGTGGACCTTGCATTAAGTCTACATTTTTTTGATAAACCGCTTGCCCAGCTGAGTTGTGCAAAACAAAGTTTGCGCTTGTAGGAACATCTAGATCCATCTCAATCTGAATTAAATCAGTTGCAGGGTTAGGGAATAAATTAAACCCAATATTTCGAATATCTTCTATACTTCCGTAGGTATAATCTATTTCAATATTAAATGTTTGATTGTACAAAAAGCCTCCGTGTCCGTCTGTTAAATCAAATAAAAATGTATCTGCATCTTCATTGTTTAGTTCAACGTGCTTGTATTCAAGATCACGATCATTGATATTTTTTTGAGTAAATGCATCTCCAACTTCCAATACAATTCCACTTAACAATAAGTTACCATTTTGAGGAACTGCTTTTAGCGTAAATACCAAATCTGATGGACCGTTGTCATCATCAATTGAAAGGTTCCCCACTCTAATGGACTTCAACTCTTCAGGATATACAATAAATGGATCTCCTTCTTTTATTGCTGGATTTGCATTGTTAGAATTTGCTTCTTGTAAATTGAAAGCGAATACTTCAGAAACAACTCCCAATTGACAATTGTTATTAGCATAAACTCTCCAGTAGTAAAGTTGATTTTCACCCAAAGTATCAGCAGGCACATCGTAACTTGCCTGAGGAATGCCCACAAAAGTTTCTACAATAGACCCTTCTGTAAATAGCGGGTTTGTTGCAACCTCAATAGCATATTCCGTTGCACCATCTAGCGCTCCCCATTCAAAACTTATTGTTTCATCCGCTTGAGAAAGGTTTTCTCCATCTGCTGGGACTTGCAATGCCGGTGGCGTTGTCAATAAACTCTCTTCCAATATTGTCGCTTCAATTGCTAGTGGTATTGTTGTCAAAGAATTACTAAACGCATTTACATTTAACGCAAAAGCACCACTTGAGTTTGCCCCAGTAGTAAGCACTAAATCTACGGTATCTGGTGCTTCAATAGGGTTTTCACTAAACTCACCTGTCCATCCAATTGGCAAGCCCGCTAATGACAATGTTACCGTTGACTCATATCCATCAGTAATGTCCACATATACCGGAACTGTAATTTGATCCCCTTTACAAAGGGATAATTGATTTACATCAGTCAATATTTCAACTTTAGGTAATTCATATGTAATATCTGAATGATTGACATTGAAGAAAACATTGTTCGCACCTTTAATTTTAATTCTTCCTTCTGTTGTTTCTAAATTTAAATCTTCAGGCAATGTTACATTAGCGGTACCATCATTGGTCACCCCCTCTGCCAATACAAAGTCAAAGTTGGCACCTTCATCTATAGAAAAATAAATGTCTACAGCAGCACAGTTAACAGGATTAACATCTGTACCTGCTACATCCCACTCTACTAAAACAGATTCTCCACCAATCCAATTAACAGGCTCACTTGGTCCTGTTACTACAAACGGTCCAGCTTCTTCCACCACTTCCAATTCTACAAAGTTTGAAGCCACACCTCCACCGCTAGGATTATTGTCTCTAACTGCAAGCGTAAATTCCATTCCTCTGGTATAAGAAGGCAATATTTCTCCTCTTATCTGAACTTGATTTAAAATATCACTCATTTTAGGAAATGTTCTGATTGGAGAATTGGTAGGAGAATAAGATCTAAACAAAGGTGCATTGCCCATTGGTGTTTGTGGATTACCAGCAAAGCCCAAATCTCTTTGTTCCCAACAATATGTCAATGAATCACCCTCTGCATCTTCCGCAGATCCTATCAATTCAAAAGGAGTATTTATAGGAATTGTATGTCCAGTCGAAACAGCCGTTTCTACTGTAGGAGGTGTATTACCAGTTTCCGTAATATCAGGACAGTTATCACCTTGTTGGAATTGTGTGTAAATCTCAATTTCTCTAATACTGTGTAAATGAAAATAAGCATCGCTTCGGTTTTGAATATTGTGTGAACCACAAATTCCCGCATAAGCCATAATAGTTGTTCCACTACCAGGCTCATAAGCTGCAGTAGAAACACGATTTCCATTACAAGCACCCACATTTCCATTAAAGGTGTGGTTTCCTCCAAATTGATGCCCCATTTCGTGAGATACATAGTCTATATCAAATGGATCTCCAATAGGACTATTGGTTCCTGTAACTCCTTGCGCTTTAAAAGATGCTTGACAAACAGAACCAAAAGCCGCTATTCCTCCACCGCCCGTACTAAATACGTGTCCAATATCGTAGGCACCCAAACCGATTGTAGCGTTTAGAAATTGTGCATTTTGCGTTAACATTGCTATTGCATCATTGTTACTAAATGAATCAGAATCTATATTTACCAAAACATCATTGTCTTCGATTAGAATCATATTGATACTCAAATCTCTTCTATAAACACCCACTACCCTATTTACTGTTGTAACAATTGCAGCCATAACGCCTTCTACAGTTCCTCCGTGAAAGTTCGAGTATTCTATTGTTGTAGCAACAGCCAAACGATAAGTTCTCATTTCTTCTCCGATGGCTGCTGCTTTAGCAGCAGCTTCAAACTCTGCATCAGTATAGTGCAAATGATCTTCAGCTAAGCAATTCATCTTTTTTCCTTCTGGAACAATGAAATCAGATTTATTATAAACAATATAGTTTTCTGTATCTAAACTACTGTAAGGATCAATGAAAACAGTTTCGTCTGCTTTTAAAATCATCGCATGAAATCCTTTTGGAGTAATATCAAAACGGAGGATAGCAGATTTATCTTCAATACCATTTGCAGTGTAAGTTTTTATACTGGGAAACTTTTCACCCAAACCAGGAGACATGATAGGAGATTCTACAACAGCAAAGTTTTGAATACTACCGTCAGGCATTGGCAATTTAACAACAACAGGCTTATAAGCAGCCTCATCTGTAAATTCTAAAGGAGCATTTTTGAGTTCCTCTTTTAAATTTTCAATATTCAATTCAAAGCAAGCAAACTTTGTTGCCTTAATATGTTGTTCCCCCTTAATTTCTATTTTTGAAGGATGTGTTTTTTGCCAATAACTATTCTGAGCATTGACCGATACAAATGATAACAGAATAATCAGGTTTAGAAAAAAGTTAAAAGTATATTTCATTTTATTTGGGTTTTAGAAAGACAAAACTACACCGTATTACAAATCTACAAAGGAGAAAAACAAATAATGTTGGCGGAAAGTCAGAAATACATTAATTCTGACCATAAAATTTAACAAAAACATTCAATTTGATAGCAATTTTCTCCCATTCTTGCTGTTTTAGTATGTGTAGCGAAAATTGTGCTGGTTTAAATAAAAGTTGAGATTGAATAATAATTTGTCAGTAGTCGTTCTTTTGTTTTAACTTTGCGAAGTAGAAATTCAGTAAAAAGAGATGTGGTTTGAATAGTCAATTATTTTACAATTGTTTAAAGATACTTTCTGTTTTGTGTATGGTGATATGTTGTTCATTTTTGAATACCTATTCACAAAACTGTTCAGTAGTACAAATTAATTTCCCTTCAGGAGAAGATACATTATTTATATGCTCCACCTCTCCTCCTATTAATCTAATGAATTTTGCTTCTACCACTACAGGTAGCTATAGTGGTCAGGGTGTTCAAGCAGACCAAGTAACCTTTGACCCATCTACTTTGGCAGGTGGTTTTTATGAAATTGCCTATACTGATGGTATAGATTTTTGTACTAGAATAGTTGGAGTTATATCGTTTGTTATTCCAATAGAGGACCAATACTTTTGCAAAGACGAAAAACCAATTGGACTATTAAAATATGTAGAGCCTAAAATTGGAATCTTTTCTGGCTATCCAAACTCTGGTGCTGTCTCTAGTTTGAACAATACATTTACACCAGAATCAGCAGGAGTTGGACCTTATACTATTACGTATTCTATTGGTAACGTCATTTGTGAACAACAAGTGACCGTTGGGAATATTCATTTCAATTTATCTTCTGATAATATATCCAGATGTACAAATGAACCTCCGATCAATCTTGTTCATACAATTAATAATGAACCCAACATTAGCCCAGCATTTGGAAATGGTGCTTTTTTTGGAGGAAGCCCTGCAATTGTCAATGGGCAATTCTTTGATCCCGAGTTTGCTGGTCCAGGTAATCACTATGTTTATTATACTGATGGCATAGACACTTGCAAACAATTGATTACTGTACTAGGTTTCGATACTTTTGCCGAGTTGTCCCCTCTTCCAAATACCAAGTTTTGTGCTGCTTCGGACCCTGTAACTCTTATTGGCAATGGCATAACAAACAATGCTGGTTATTTTTCTCTTGATGGTGAATTTTTAAATACTGGAACAAACGGAAACGATTTTGAGTTTATACCTTCAGATTATCCTGATGGAGCATATGATTTTATTTATGGCTATATAGATGTTGAAGGAGATGGGTGTCAATCTCGTGATACGATTACTTTGGAGGTCAGCTCTACAATTGCGGATGTATCCATCACTAAAAACATCTTTTGTGAAAGTGATGGTAGTTATCCGATCAGTTTTAGTCCCACAGGTGGCACCATTTCTATTTCTGACCCAGGAATTGTAATCATTGATGATTCTAAGTTGGATATTGACTCTTCTGAAGTAGGAAATTATACTATTTATTATGAATACATTGATGCAAATTTAGGGTGTTCGGGCTTAGATTCTGTTCAGATAGAAATTCAAAAGGGACTGGATATAAATTTTGAATTTACAGAGAGTAATTGTTCTAATATCGCAGATCAGATTACTTATATAGGAGAAGCCATTCCTGAAAATGTTATTCTTACTTGGTCAATAGATGATTATGAACTTTTACCAGATGCAGATAGTACTTCATTTTCGGTGGATTGGGATTACCCAGGTAATTATAATCTTGTTGTCAAAATTGATAGTGCTGGCTGTACGAGTAATGGCGATGTAATTGCCTTTGAAGTAGCAGAACGTTATGAGGATGATTGTCAAAACCGTTATTTTATTCCCAATGTTTTCACTCCAAATGATGATGATAAGAATGATCAATTCAATATTCTAGGAGATGGAGTTATGGAAATGGAATTGAGAGTCTTTGACAGATGGGGCAATCAAGTATTTGAAACAACTGACCAAATGAATAGTTGGGATGGAACCTATGATGGAAGCGAATTGGCAAATGGCGTGTTTTTCTATTCTGCTGAAATGGTATTTGAAGATGGGACCTCTAAAACTGAAAAGGGTACAGTAACCTTGTTGCGATAATAATTTTGACACCAACATATATGCAAAAGATAATTTTTTACGGAATAATATTCTTGTTGAGCAGCTTTATGCTACACGGACAAGATGTGCATTTTAGTCAAAATTATGCAACACCGTTGTATGTAAATCCAGCAATGGCAGGTTTGTATGATGGCGATGTGCGTGTAAGTGCAGTTTACAGAAATCAATGGGCAAACTTAACAAGTGCTGTTGAGGCAAGAACCATTATTTTATCAGCCGAAGCAAAATTGACACCTGGACCGACATCTGGTGGTTGGGTAAGTGGAGGTTTAAACCTTTACAACGATCGGACTGGGGACGTTGGCATTGTCACCAACAATGTAGATTTTGCTCTGGCATACAATACGCCAGTGAGTGGCAACCAGTACATTTCAGTAGGAACAACTTTCGGTTTTGCTCAACGAAAATTAGATTTAAGCAATGCGCAATTCGGCAACCAATACGACGGAGTGGGTTTTGATGAAAACTTAAACTCTAATGAGACTTTTGATAGGGAAGCTTTTAGGCATTTTAATTTAGCTGGCGGCTTGGTTTATTACTACATAAAAAATGCACGTAACTATTACTTTGGTGGTTTGGGCGTTTACAATATTACCAGTGCGCGGTATTCATTCCAAGATTTTACAGAGTCTCGTATACCAATGAGGTTTTCCGCTCAATTTGGTGCAGCTATTTCTGTTACCAAAACAATGGATGTTGTACCTAGTGTTTATTTTATGAAACAAAGAAAAAGTTTAAAAACAGATATAGGTTCTTATGCTCGGTTTGTATTTTCTCAAAACAATCGCAATAGAACATTCAGAGCATTTAACGTTGGACCTTTTATTAGAATTTCAGGTTCTAGTACAAAAAGCGTTTCATTTGATGCACTTATCATTGCTGCGAAAGTAGATTATGATGATATAAGCTTGGGGATGAGTTATGATTTTAATATTTCAAAGCTTAACAATGCAACAAATGGAAGGGGTGGACCAGAACTTTCAGTTGTGTATACTCCAAAAATAAGAGCAAATAAACTTTCTGCTCCTGTAAGCTGTCCGAGGTTTTAATTATTCACTACTTGCTCGGTCAATGCTAAATTTTCCATAGGAAACATTTAAATCTACTTTCCCTGTTTTACCGTCTCCAACAATTGCATGTAGCGATTTATATTTGCCACGTTCATCGAAATCAACATTTTCGGTAAACACTTTTGCTATTCTAAAATCTCCGAGTTTTATCTCAGCCGTTAGTTCAAAATTACTACTTTCATCAAATCCAATATTCAAGGTAGTGTATTTGGAATCGATCTCTACAGACTCAAACTGTTTGGGTATAAAATCAATGTCGAAGTTTGGGGCAAAGCCGACATCCAAGTCAACATCATTTAACAGTTCACCAACATCTAACTCGGAATAGCTCAGCGTTCCGGACAAACTTATCACACTTCCTAATTTGAGCTTACTATATTTTTCGTCAACTTCAAGAATATCTATTTCGGCAATTTCGACAGATGTATATTTACAAAGAACACCTAATTCTCTTGATTTTTCAATTTCAATTTTGGAGTACTTGGCATCAATCAAACCGTTTTTCATTTCATTAATATCGGCTTTCCCGTAACTCAAATTTAAATAAGATTCACCACCCACAAATGCACCTCCACTTAAAGAACCATATTTCAAAAACACTTTTAAGTCTCCTGAAAAATCATCAATATAAATGTCTCCAAACTCATTTAATAAGGTGAGTTGACAGGTCTTGGGTACATGCAAAGTATAGTTGATTCTGTTTTTATCTGTATAAGATATAAAGTCAGTTGTGTTTCTATAAATATTGTGCCACTTCTCAACATCAATAAGCGTTCTTATAACAACACGCTCTTCCGTACTTTCTTCGACATTTATTTCTATATCTTCTAAACGCTCTTGTGCTTTTTTTTCTGTTTTTTCATTAACAACAATATCCACTTCCAACTTCACAACATTTTGCCCCCAAGTTTCAACATGTACTTTTCCATATTTGTTATCAATTACCAATTCAACATCACTGTTAACAGAGAACTCTTTAACAAAAGATTCAATTTTTTCGACATCAATGACATTAGCAATAGTTATTTGCTGCAAAACAGTTATCCCCAAAACAAATACCAATATGTATTTTATTTTATAAATAGACTTTTTCATCGTTCAATGATTTTTTGTTTTTACTTGTTGAGTATTCAAATGATTTCTCACTTGCAATATTTTGCAGAAGGTTTTTTTGTTGAATTAAAATGTCATTCTGTAAGCGTAAGTTCTCAATCATAAGTTCAATTATCTGCTCATTATCTGCATTGTCAATCAAATGCAATTTAAGCTCGTTATAATCATCAACTAAGCTTTGTTGTTCCATTAAAAATTCCAAAACTAAATCAGGCTGATCTTTGTGAAAATCTTTCAACTCCTGAGTAACAGTTTGTATATTGGACATATAAAAATATTCTGTTTCAATCATATCTGCATTTATCCTTGCAAGATCTATTTCAGAAACTTCTATTTTTGCCAGTTTCTTTTCCCACCGTTTATCATTAGCAACAAAATACCCCAATCCAAATGTGAACAGTAAAATTGCAGCGGCTTTCAACCAGCTACCAAAAATTTTACTTTTACTCTTTTTTAACTCTTTGTTCTTAAATAGAGAAACAACTTTTTCATTATCCTTTTTCTTATCTAGTTCCAATTCAATCTTCGCCCACAAATCACTTGGCGGATTATCTATATTGATATCCTCCATGTTTTCTTTAAAATATTTTTTTAATTCTTCTGACATAACTATGAAGCATTTAAGTCCATTTCTAATTTTTCTCTCAATAATTTTTTAGCTCTGTGTACCTGAGATTTCGAAGTTGAAACACTGATGTTTAATATTTCAGCAATTTCATTGTGATCATATCCTTCAAGCATAAACAATGAAAAAATCACCCTGCATTTATCAGGCAACTTTTTAATTTTATCGTGCACCTGATCCAATCTATCCTTATAAAACAAAAGCTCTTCATCATTGTCATTTTCATCCGTCAATCTAAAATCTACTTTTTCAATATCGACAAAACTAATTTTCTTTTTTTTTACATAATCAATGCTTTTGTTAATAACAATTCGCTTTAACCAAGCTCCAAAAGTTACCTTACCAGAAAACTGTTCTATTTTTGTAAAAGCAGATAAAAAAGCATTTTGCAATACATCTTCCGCGTCTTCTTCTTTGGCTACAATTCTAAGGGAAATATTATACATAGCCTTGCTATACAATTTGTATATCTCAAATTGAGCTTGCCTATCGTAATTACGACAGCCCTGCACTAACAATTCTATTTTATTATTTCCAGCGATCTTTAAAAATTGTTGTTAAAGTACTTGAACAAAAATTATCTAGTAATTGTCAGACCATCGAATCGTCAAACCGTTGCATGTCAAAAAAAAATTTCTGCTGCTTTACTTGATTGCTTTTATACAAGTTCTTAAACTAAAGTCGCTAAATTATGGGAAAGGTTTAAAAGGAGTACTAATAAATAGTGTTAAACCTTTAGATATATATTATGAAATTTAGGTAAAAATAAGTTGGCATGCATTAATATTTGTCACTTTTGATCTAGAAGATTTTTTTGAGCTAAAAGGAGAAAAATGGGACCCCAGCCGTAGCTAAAGTGAGTATTTTCGACGAAGTAGATCGAAGAAAGAACCCATCAAAAATGTGTCGATTATTTATGTTTACCTACTTAATTTGATCGTATCACTTACTAATCAATCAGATACCTCTTCAAAGTCTATGTATTCACCAGCGTC
>JAHDGP010000064.1 GCA_020627525.1 Bacteroidota bacterium | reverse complement strand
GCCGTGCGCATACGAATAAAACCCTTCGCCAGATTTTCTACCTATCTTGCCAGCCATAACCATATTTACTAGAAGTGGACAAGGAGCATATTTAGGATTTCCCAACCCGCTGTATAAAACATTCATAATCGAAAGGCATACATCCAATCCGATAAAATCTGCCAATTGTAATGGACCCATAGGATGCGCCATACCCAACTTCATAACGGTATCAATTTCACTAACACCAGCCACACCTTCATGAAGCGTAATAATGGCTTCATTGATCATCGGCATCAGAATACGATTGGCGACGAAGCCGGGATAATCATTCACCTCCGTCGGAATTTTACCAAGATTCTTTGACAATTCCATCACCGTATTTGTCGTCTCATCTGAAGTGGCATATCCACGAATCACCTCCACCAATTTCATCACTGGTACAGGATTCATAAAATGCATACCAATCACATTTTCAGGCTCTTTCGTTACAGAAGCAATTTTTGTAATGGATATAGAAGAGGTATTGGTCGCTAGAATGGTTCCAGGAGCAGTTTTTTCAGAGAGGTCTTTAAATATTTTTAACTTTAAATCAACATTTTCTGTCGCAGCCTCAACAACTAAATCAGCACCTTCAACCGCAGCAGATAAATCCGTACTTGTTGCCAATTTCTCAAGCGTACTTTTTTTATCGTCCTCCGATATTTTTTCTTTGGCAACCATTCGGTCCAAGTTTTTTGTAATGGTCGCTTTTGCTTTTTCAAGCGCTTCGGCACTAATGTCTACCAATTTTACATCAAAACCTTTCATTGCAAAAACGTGTGCGATGCCATTGCCCATTGTACCAGCACCAATTACTACTATATTTTTCATTAAATTTTGTTTATTTGCCAACTAATCTTTCACAAACACTGTTGTAAAGAGTATCAAAGCACAAAAATACAAAATGGAACGATTAAAAGTGGCATCAAGCAGGATTGAATCTGTAGGATATGATTCTAAAAGAAGAGAATTGGAAGTGGTAATGAAGAAAAACAACTTGGTGTATCTACACAAAGAAGTACCTCCCAATTTCTGGTCAGAGCTAATGCTCGCACCCTCTATTGGGAGGTACTATTTCAATAACATAAAGGAATCATTTCCTTTCGAAAAATGGGTAAATCCTGAGAGGAGTTGATTGTGTCTTTCTTTAGAATATTTTTTACAAAAAATATTCTAACTTACCTCCTAGAATTACTGTATTTTATTTTGCTTTTAGGCAAGTCATTGCTTTCGGATTTTCGGTAACGGCTTTATTCATGTTTGCTGGCGCATAAGTATCTTTCATAATGCCTAGTAAACAATCACAATATTTCGTACCTACAAAGCTTGTATTTTTCATTGATTCTATGCAATATTTATTAAATGCATTTACATCAGAGCTAGTCCAAGCTTGGTTGTCCGTTTTCGTTTGAAAAGTAGGAAGCGCTACTTTTTTAATGCTGTTTTCCGTTTTCAAATGTTCTTGTGGACTGTTAACATGAACACCGTCAATAGCATCTTGTTTAGCTTTTGCTCTCGCTTCTTTTTTCTTCTTATTTCTATCTCGCTTATCTTGAATCGTTCCATCAGAAGCATCTAAAATTTCTACTTCCATATCATTACGGAAATTTTCTCTAGAGTTATTAGGATCATTGCTTGTATTTGAAGCAAATTTCATATCTGAATTGTTGCCATCAGCATAAGTATCTGAATTAGAGGAGCCACAACTAACCAAAACCATTACCAATAAAAGCGATAAAAAGGTTGAATAAATTTTCATATTCTTATTTTCGATTTATTTCTCAATATCTTGAGATACGATTGTTTAGATCATTTTGTTTTGAATTTTCCATAAGAATTTGTGTTATAATGATAAATTTGAGAAGGGGGTAAAATGAATTATGGTGCTTTTCAGCTTGATAATTTCAGGTTTTTCGACTAATTTGTCAAATACTCCTATTAATTTAGCTGTACGTAGGATTTTATATGAAAATTTCTTTATCAACGCAATTCTAAAATGTTCAATATCAAAAACAAGAATCAACCAATTTATCTTGAATCTATCTCACTTGCTGGGATAAAATGTTTTGGTCCTAAGCAAACAATAAAATTTAGTGAGAATGGAAAGCCCAAAATGTGGACAATGATACTTGGTGATAATGGAACAGGAAAAAGTACCATATTGAAATCTATTGCTTGGGCATTATCTAGAAATAAACAAGACTATAAATTTATAAATGATAATGAATTTATAAGGAACTTCAGAACAACTGGAATTGTAGCATTAGAAGCCATTGGTTTCAAAGATTTGCATGAAGCGAATAAATATTTTGGTAGATTAGATAAACCTCATATAATAATTTATTCTCCAAATATAAAAGACACCAATATCCCAATTTTTGGTTATGGTAGTTATAGAAGACTTGGTACGAAAGGTCTAAGTAATGGTGAATTCCCATTTCAGTTTGCAAGTTTATTTGACGAAAGTACTGAATTAATAAATGCAGAAGATTGGTTGTTGAAAGCAGACTACGAAGATGCAAAATCTAAACAAAATAATAGAAAAATTGATAGAGTAAAAAGTATATTACTCAGAATACTAAGAGAAGAGGTGTCAGATATTAGAATTGAGAAAGGAGACTTTGGGTATGGAGTGGAATTCAAAACAAGATACGGTTGGGTAAACATTAAAAATTTAAGTACAGGATACAAATCGCTTATAACTTGGATGGTTGATTTGGCTAATTGGTTAAACATTTATTATCCAAATAGCGAGAATCCACTAAAGGAACAAGCAGTTGTTTTAATAGATGAAATTGATTTGCATTTACACGTGTCTCTTCAAAGAGAACTCGTTTCTTTTTTAAGAGAAACATTTCCTAAAATACAATTTATTGTTACAGCTCACAGTCCTTTGGTCGTTCAGGGTTCAGAAGATGAAAATATCATTGTTTTAGAAAAAGAAAGCGATCATGTTGTCATTAAATCCAATTCGCTGAATGTCAAAAACTGGCGTGTAGATCAAATTTTAACTAGTGATTTGTTTGGGCTTGAATCTTCGAGAAGCAAAATGACAGAGACCAAAATGCAAAGAAGATACGACTTGTTAAAAAAAGACAGTCTTAATGAAGCAGAACAAAACGAAATGGAAGATTTGGAAGTGTTTATAAATAAAGTGCCATTAAAGGATGACCCTAAACTAGATGAAGCGAGCCAGATTATCCAAGATGCTGCGAATGCTCTCAAAGAGTTGAAAAAAATCAATAATGATTAAAATTCAAAAAACGGAGGCAGATAGACCCAGTTTAACTTTTAGCCGAAAACCAAGAAAGGGATTAGATAAATTGGAGGAGGCTACCAAAGCATTAAAAGAACATTATTATAAGCACAAGGCAGAAATTGATAAAAACGGAGAGAAATTTGAATTTGATCCCGACCTATATGCACATAAAGATATTAAGGATAGGTTGAAATATTTACAACATGGAAAGTGTTGTTTTTGTGAAGCCAAAATTGACCATATTGCTTACGGTGATGTAGAACACTTTAGACCCAAAGCTGCTTATAAACAATTAGAATCGGATGATTATAGGTATCCTGGTTATTTTTGGCTTGCTTATGACTGGGATAATTTGTTTTTCAGTTGTCAAATGTGCAACCAAAGGCACAAAAAGAACTTATTTCCTCTCCTAGATCCCGATACAAGGATGCTTGACCCCGAAGGAGATTTATCAATAGAAAACCCTCTTTTTTTACATCCTGTTCATGACAATCCGGAGAATCATATTGTTTTTATTGAAGAAGTCCCAAGGCATCTTCCAGACTCGATACGAGGTAAGGCAACTATAGAGAGTTTAGGATTAGATAGACCAAAGTTAAACGAAGATAGAAGATCAAGTTTGCAACATGTTATAGACTTGATAAATATTATCGAACTTTATCCAGATATACCAGAAATGAAAGAATATCATGAACAGGCAAAAAAGTATTTAGCAAAGACGATTTTTGATCTTATGAAACCTAATGCTGAATATTCATTAATGTTTAAGTCTTTATACAAACAAAAAATCAAGGGAATAATAGAAAATTAAGGTTCATAAGCGCAGCCGAAGTTGGTCACTGAGTGTAATCGAAGTTGGGCACTGATCGGAGTCGAAGCGCATACTCCCTCCCAACCTTTTTCATTTCTTCAATATCCACATTTCCCAAAACAACATCACTAATTGCGTTTGCAATCTCTTCAACATTGTTTGGATCAATGTAAATAGAGTGGGGACCGCCAGCCTCAGGCAAAGAAGAACAATTGGAAGTAATAACAGGCGTTTCAGACAATAAAGCTTCCACAACGGGCAAACCAAATCCTTCATATAAAGAAGGGTAAATCAAGGCTTTCGCTTTGTGATAAATGCACTTCAATTCTTCAATGCTATCCAAGCGATCAATCCAGTAAATTGAATTTTCAAGACCCAATTTTTTTGAAAGATTTTGGCAGTCTTCTTTGTACTTTTTACCTCTGCCAACAACCACTAAAGGCAGTCTGTTTTTTTTATTTAATAAATGCAGCGCATTAATGGTATTCTTTAAATTTTTTCTAGGCTCAATACTACCTACAGAAAGCAAAAAGTTATCTGGTAGATTATGTTTTTGTATAGTTTTTTCAACCAATGAATAATCTTGTGGTTCGTAGTAAATAGGATGGCAAGACTGATAAACCACTTTTATTTTTGAAGGATCGATTTGATAATATTTTTCAATGTCTTTTTTGGTAGATTCGCTGATGGCAATAACTGTATTGGCATTATTGCAACTGTATCGAAATTTAAAATCGTAAATTTTTCTATCAATAAGAGGAAAAGTTTCAGGCAACACCTTAAAGATCATATCGTGAATGGTTACAATACTTTTGATGGATGTTTTTTGAATACCAATCGGAATTTCATGACTCAACCCATGAAAAACATCCAACTCATCTTTCTTTAATTGATCTATAATTCCGTAACTCCGCCAGTATGATTTTAAAAAAGAGTCAGAAGTGCGAATGCTAAATGCAGGGTTGTCTATAAACTTTTCAGTTTGCTTAGATTTTATAATGCTTGGAGTGTATAAAAAATATTCGTGTTCAGGATAATTTTTAGAAAGATTCCAAACGAGCGTTCGACTGTAATTTCCTAGTCCAGTTTTGTTATTAAACAAACGTTTAGCATCAAATCCAATTTTCATTTTATGATAATGTATTGATTCTGCTTATTTATTTCGAACCGCCAAAGCCTGTCAATTTCTCAACACCACCAGTCAAAATAGAAATGGCGACTCCTAAAATGATCGCCCACATCAATCCGTAAAAAGGTCCCGTAATAGCAAATCCATCCACAAAATAATCAACAATCATTAACATTAAAGCATTGACAACAAGTGAAAAAAGCCCAAGAGTCAAAAAGTTAATCGGTCCTGTCAAAGTTTTTACAATCGGTCTGATAAAAGCATTAACCAATGCCAAAGCTCCAGAAGCATACAAAGCACTTGTAAAAGAATCTAAATGAATGTGCTCAGGTAAAAAATTAGCCACCAAAAACAAACATCCAGCAGTAATTATCAAGGAAATTATCATTCTTTTCATAAAGCCAATTTAGTAAAAATCTTCGATATTTTGTTAAAATAATTCTCCTCGCCTGCTTTCTATAGGAAGAAGGCACCTAATAAGACAAAATTTTTATTTTTCCAAACAATTCTCTAACTTTTTATAAAAACAAGAAATGCAAACCTAATTATTCCAATAATTACTACATCTCAAATCGTGCTTTGGGGCTGACATCTTGCTCAGCAAAATCCTTTGCTAAATATTGGTGATAACCCGTTATGGCAATCATCGCTGCATTATCCGTGCAATATTCAAATTTGGGAATGTAAACAGTCCAACCCATTGTTCTGGCTTTGTTTTGCAATTCAGCACGCAATCCCGAATTTGCAGAGACACCTCCCGCAATCGCAATGTGATTGATGCCTGTTTCTTTGCTTGCTTTGATTAATTTTTTGAATAATATTTTGATAATTGTATACTGAATAGAAGCACACAAATCATTCAAGTTTTTTTCGATAAACCCCTCTTCTTGTTTTTGTAAAAAATACAAGACAGAAGTTTTCAATCCACTAAAGCTGTAGTTTAAATCTCCAACATTCGGCTTTGCAAAAGTAAAGGCTTTGGGATCACCCGTTTTGGCCAATTTGTCTAAAAGGGGACCGCCAGGATATTCCAAACCCAACATTTTGGCAGTTTTATCAAAAGCTTCTCCAGCAGCATCGTCAATGGTAGAACCAATTACAGACATTTTAAGATAGTCTTCAATCAAAACAATTTGAGTATGACCGCCCGAAACAGTCAAACATAAAAACGGAAAGGGTGGCATTGGCTCATCAATAAAATGTGCCATAACATGGGCTTTCATGTGATGAACCGTAATAATCGGAATACCTAGGCTTAAAGCCAATGACTTCCCAAAACAACTACCTACCAACAAAGATCCAAGCAAACCAGGACCCAATGTGAAAGCTATTGCACTCAATTCTTCTTTCGTTACGCCAGCTTGTTTCATCGCTTGATCTACTACCGGAACTATGTTCTTTTCGTGATCTCTTGATGCCAATTCTGGAACAACTCCACCATAAGCTTTATGTATCTCTTGATTTGCAATGAGATTGGAAAGTATTTTGCCATCTTTGCATACAGAAGCAGAGGTGTCATCGCAAGATGATTCAATGCCTAAAATAGTTATACTCATTGTCTTATTTAATTTATTTGCAAATATCGAAAAAACCTGCACATAAATAGGCTAGATTATTGCTATAATCGTTATAACTGTATATAATTATTTGTTGAATGCTCTGTATAGATTGCCAATTAAACAAGTCTTAAAAATAGAAGTCCAAAATTATTCAAAAGTAATGTCTTAATTAAGGTGTTTTAAATAAGGGTTTGAAGAAGAGAAAAGGCTACATATTTCTGTTTATTATTCTGCTATTGATATTCGTTCCAATAGCAGCAGGAGTCTGGTTGCTTCAACCCACCAGTCAAGAATGGTTGGTGAGAAAGTATCTTGAAAAACTAAGCAAGGATTACAATACTACCATTACATACGAAAGTGCCGACATTAATATTTTTGATAATTTAAACATTAATGAATTATTTGTTCAGGATCAGTTAGGAGATACGCTTTTGTATGCCGGTCAATTCTCGGTTGACATTGAAGACTTGGATATTGTTAATACAACAGTGGATTTGGGATTGATTCATCTAAAAGATGCTGTAATCAGGATTCATAAGGTGAATCAGGATGATTTCAATTTTGATTTTTTAGTAAAAGGAAATTCATCTGATAATAAAAAAGAAGGTGCAGAGGAAGAAAAAGAAAAGATAGAAGAGGAAGACGAAGAGAATGAAATTGTAGTAGATTCTACAGAAGTTAAAAAAGTTGTTGAAGAAATCACTGATCAATCAAATGAAAAAGGCGGGTTTCAGCTCGATGTTGATCAAGTACTTTTTGAAAATGTAAAAGTTACTTTTACAGATGAATACGATTATACTTCAGTTGATGCGGAATTTGATTTGTTAAATATTGCTATAAATGAAATTGATCTCCCAAATAAAAAGTTGGATGTTGAAAAACTTTCATTAGAACAGCCAATGATCACTGTTATTTCAAAAGACAGTGAGCTGGAAAAAAAGAAAAAGAAGAAGAAGAAAAAAGATGACAGCCGAGTTTTTGAATCGGGTGATTGGATGTTTTTGGTTCAAAATGTCAACTTAGTAAATGGAGATGTGGCTGTTCAGATTGACAATCCTACTTTTGAAAACAATGGAAGTATAAATTTTAAAAATCTTGCCTTAACCGATTTTAATATTGGTGCGAAAAACTTGGTCTTTGCCAATGATACATTAAACACAAACTTGGAACAATTTACAGTTGAAGATATTTCTGGTTTTCAATTGACTAACATCTCCAGCAACTTGGAATTGTCAAACAATCATTTGTTGTTAGATGAATTAAAATTTAAAACTCCTTATAGTAATCTAGGAAACAACCTTTTACTAAATTATAAAGGTTTCACCGATTGGAAAAAGTTTGAAGAGAAAGTCAAAATAGAGGCGGATATTGTAGATTCTTACATCGGAGTGCAGGACTTGGAGTATTTTATTAAAAATTTATCTTCAAAATTACAAGGCGTTACTGAAATCGAAGGTATTGGTATTTCCAGTAAGATAAAAGGAAAGGTCAATAAGTTTAGAGGAGACAATTTAGAGTTAAAAGCAGGAGATCACACCTATTTCAAAGGACGTTTGCGTTTGAGAGATTTTCCTGATGTGGAAAATATGTTTATTGATTTTAAATTGGAAAATCTTCAAACAAGGATGGAAGATGTTTTAGCATTTTTCCCAAAACTAAAGTTTCCAAAAGGATATGAAAAATTAGGTGTAATCAATTTCGTCGGTAAGTTTACGGGTTTCCCAAATGACTTTGTTGCAAACGGATTGATGGATACTGAAATTGGCTCCGTTCGCTCGGATTTGAATATGAAAATCAATGACATTGCTAGGTATTCTGGTCAACTTGCTTTAATGGATTTTGATTTGAAAACCTTTTTGGGGGATGATGATTTCGGGATGGCTTCTTTTAATACAAAGATTAATGGTCAAGGTTTGAAAACCAATGATCTTGTAGCAAAACTTGATGGTAAAATAGAGCGTTTCGATTATCGTGGTTACCGATACGAAGATGTAATTGTAAACGGTACCTTTGATCGTAAACTCTTTAAAGGAGCTTTCAATGCTGAAGATGATAATTTTGCCCTTGATTTTAATGGACAGATAGACTTTAATGATTCAATTCCTAAATTTGGTTTCAATACTGAAGTATTTGCTTTGGACCTGAAAAAATTAAAGTTGACAGATGAAAACATTGTTATTCAAGGAAAAGCGAACCTGGATTTTAGAGGAAATAACATTGATAATATTGTTGGGTCTGGATCATTTAATGATCTGTTTGTTGCCCGAAATGATAGTATGTACGAAATAGGAACATTCGATTTTGTTTCTGAAATAGATACTTCTTATAGAACACTTAAACTAAACTCGGATTATCTATCAGCTTACTTTAATGGCGATTTTAGCTTTAAAGAATTACCCAATAAATTTAAACGATTTTTGAATATTTATTTTCCCTATCGCTTTGCGGCTGTGGAGGCTTCCGATGCGCCTGCCAATATTGATTTTGGTATTGAAATACTAGACTCAATTAAGTTTGCAGGATTGATTGATCCGAAGCTGAAAGAGGTTGGAAATGGTAAAATTGTTGGAAAATTTAATGATGAAACAAGAAACTTAGACCTTGCTGTTGATTTGCCAAAACTGGTTTACAACAACATTGAATTTGATAGCATAAAATTACGTGCTGTTTCAGATCAGCAATCAATAGAAAGCAACTTGAGTTTGAGGAAAATTCAAAGTGGTAAGCAAGGATTTAATTGGATTGAGGTCGCTGCTGAAATTTATCAAGATACCATTGATTTAAATTTAAAAGCGGAAAAAGACTCTGCATTTAATAACCTGCGTTTTGATGGATTGGTTTACACCAACTCAGATACGTTGACAGTAGATATTGAGAAAATTGATTTAACCATTGCCAATAAATTGTGGAATACCGATGAAGGACGTTTGACATTTAAAAATAAAGGAAATTATTCTCTGGAAAATTTTGAATTGCAACACGGAGATCAGTTTATAGCATTGAGTGGGTTGTCTGACGAAACGAGAAACTTGAATACCACAGATGTAAAATTAACCGATATTGATTTGGATGAAATAATGCAATTGGTTAATAAGAAAAGTTTGGGAATTAGTGGAAAAGCAAGCGGAATAATCAATGCTCAAGATGCTTTTTCTGCCCCTGTTTTTACTGGTGATATTGTGATAGATAGCTTTATGCTGAAAGGTGTAATGTTGGGACTGACAGAATTAAAAGCTAAAAAATTACCTGAAAAACCAATCGTAAATTTATCAGCGTCCATTACCAGTGAACAATTTAACAATGAATACATTGTCGATGCTGAAGGCTACTTTGATATGGGTGTTGTAGGTGTTAAACAGGATGATTTTATGGACATTGATTTTGATTTGCAAAGAGCCAATGTCTCCTTCTTTGAAGCCTTTTTGACGGAGTCTATTTCCAATACAACGGGCTGGGGTAAAGGCAATCTAAAGCTTTCTGGAAATCCCACTTCTTTAGCACTGGATGGAGAGGTTGTTGTATATGGTGCTGGTTCAACTATCAACTTTTTGAATACTCATTATTCGGCAGCTAATTCAAAACTTATTGTGAAAGACAATGTTGTGAATTTTAAAGATGTATTGTTGTATGATAAATATCAAAATGTTGCCAACGTTAATGGTCAAATGTTTTTGAGGGATTTTAAAAATATGGGGGTTGATATAGAAGCTGTTTCTGACAACTTTTTGTTTATGGATACTAAGAGAGCTGACAATGAAGTGTTTTACGGTCAAGCGCTAGCGGCAGGTACTGCTAAGTTTATTGGTCCTTTCAAAAACATTACCATTGATATAGCAGCTAAATCAAACAAAGGAACAAAACTGTTTGTTCCCGTGAGTTATGATACTGAAGTTAGTGATAAATCATTTTTTACTTTTGTAGATAAAAAAGACACCACTCTAACGGTTGATGGTAAAGTGAAAAAGAATAAAATTTCTACAGGTTCAATATTCAATTTAGATATGGACATGGAAATAACGACTGATGCAGAAATGCAGCTTATATTTGACTATTATGCGGGGGATATTATCAGCAGTCGAGGCCACGGTGCCATCAATATGAAGTATGCTTCCAATGGTGATTTTAAAATGTTTGGAAATTATATTATTGACGAAGGAGATTACCTTTTTACACTACAAAATATCGTTAATAAAAAGTTTCAGTTGCAGAAGGGTGGGACCATTATGTTTACTGGTGATCCTTATTCAGCATTGATCAATATTGATGCATTGTATAAAGTTAGAAACACCTCTTTAGCTGAGCTTATTCCCCAAGATGAGCTATTGGATAACTCCAATAGTGTTACCAATACCAATGTGATTTTGAATTTGCTGGGAACGCTTTCCAATCCAAATATCAAGTTCCAGATAGATGTTCCACAAGCAAGTGGTTCGCTTCAAAACTCAGCCCTCCGTCGTATAGAGGAAATGAACCTTGACGACGATCCCAGCGAGTTAAACAGGCAAGTGTTCGGACTCTTGGTACTCAATGAGTTTTTACCACAACAATCTTTGTTGGGAAATGATTTTATCCAAGAGAGTATTACTACAACTGTTAGTGAATTTTTGTCAAATCAATTGACGAGTTTGTTGTCATCCACCATTCAAGAACTAATTCCAAACAGTGATTTTAGTTTTAATTGGATCAATTATGAAGGAGATGTAGATATTGCTTCTAATAAATTTTGGGATGATAGAAATGAAATAGAACTGATGTTTACCAAACGCTTTTTTAATGACAGAGTTATTATTGATATTGGAGGAAACTTTGATGTAGGGGCAACCGATAACACAGACAGTTGGAACGCTGCCTTTAGTGATTTTAATGTGAAATATATGATCACCCCAGATGGCTTTTACTACCTGAAAATATTTAACAAAACTGATAAAGGATATTTGGCAGGAGACTTTACAAGAACAGGGGTGAGTTTATCCGTAAGTGAAGAATTTAACGACCTCAAAGATCTAAAGAATAAATTTAAAAAGAGAAAAGAAAATCGTCGCAAAAGAAAGAATCTCAAGAAACAGCAAAAGCTCATGAAAGAATCACAAAGTGGTATAAACAATTAGGGTAAAGACATCAAACACTCAAGGATACATTGTGTTTTTCCTCAAAATCACTGATAAATTCATCCAACTGATTCAATACTTTCTTTTGATAATTATTAGGATGATGTTTGGATGCATGTTTCTTGGTTTTCATTGCCAAATTAAAATCTTCGTTGGCAATGTCTTTAAATTTCTTTTTCCAAAATGACAAGGTTAATTTCATAAATTGTCCATCAAGCCAATCTCCTAACTTTCCAGAGAAAAAATTTTCAATTTTACTTGAGGCATTGGGATTGAGATCAGGAACCTCAGAAACATCCATTTGAGGGTGATTGGGATAGTGTTCTGTTACCCACTTATTGTGTTCATAAAATTGCGCACAATATTTTTTACCGAAAGCAGGAATGACTGTCACAATTTCAGTTGCTGTGAACAGATTTTTCTCGGGAATTTCCAAGTGATCCGTGTCAATAAAATAATTTAGACAAAAATGTTCTTTGTTATTTAATAGAATGATCTTTTTATATAAAATCAGTAGTGTTCTGCCAATCCACATTCTGTTTTTTTCAGTTATAATGAAAAAATCAATATCGCTTTTTTCATCCATAAAATTTTTAGAAAGTGAACCTGAGACAAAAACCGCTTTTATATAAGGAAATTTACTAATGAGGTTAGCAATTTCAAATGCTTTGGAGAAATTTTTCTCAGCAATGATATTCCCTTTGATGCGTCTTTCTGTGTGTTCAATTGCATTGACGGAGTAAAATTCATCTTTTTGATGGATAAATTTTAACTGAACCAGATTATTGAGCTGATCTTGAATGCTTGAAATATCATTATTTACAACGCCCAATCTTTGAAAAATCTCTTCTTTTTTTAGTGGATATTTAAATATATCAGAATAGAGCAACGCTTTAATAATGCTGATTTCACTAAGAGATAGGCAAATTGAATTAGTCTGATTCATTAATAAAAGAAGAATATCAAAGATTTTGTAAAATAAGTTTAGGGGTAATGGTTCTCAATTTTACCAATAATAATTGTAATACTTATCAAATTTCTAAAATTTTTCATTTTTGTTTAAGAATAAGGTAACGAAGAAGTCATATAGATGAATTTGAATAGGATGTAAAAGCAAGCAAAAAATGTTTAGGATTATATTTTTTGCTATGTTTTTTATTGAAATTGAGTGAGATAGAGCAAATTACTGAAACAAAGATATAGAGCATGCCGTAATTTACATTTGGTTGAAATCAAATATTGTCAACGCTTAATTATGAACAGTATATTAAGAATATGTTTCGGCAAAGGAAATTTGAATTATTTTTCGAATTATTCCACATTAATTTGATAATAAACTTTAAATTTGCCAACTGATTTAGGAAAAACAACAGATTTGGTGAAAAATGAGCAAAGTTTTTGTTTTTTTTTAGGCTGATCTTTGTCACTTTGCAATTTTTGAATAATTTTGTATTTCGTTTGAGACAGAATTAATCTTGGTTGTGTACGTGACTCTGAATTTAGTTTATGTCCAAAGTACGGTAATTTATAAATTTGATAATAATTTTTGTTTACAATAAATAAACATTTAAAGAATGGGTAATTTTACAAAATTTTTGAAATTAAGCTTCGTAATGGCTATGGTATCTTTCTTGTACCAGGGCGTTTACGCACAAGTTGATGTTACTTGTCAAAGTGCATCAGGTTGTATTTTAGAGGTTCCTGGTGATCCAGGCGCTTCATTGTATGTTTTAGCTTCTGAAGATTGCAATATCGAAGGAACTTCTACAGACGGAAATTTTCCTGCTGATGGATTAGCAGGTGATTACTGTTACTATACAGCTTCTTATCCAGATGGTAGCGCTGATGCTGTTGCAGCAGCTTTAGCTACTGGTTGTATCTCTGATCTTGTTGCTTTGGCTGCAGGTGATGCTGATATTGAAGTAACAGAATTCTGTAACGTTTCTGTAGTATCTAACGAATGTGCAGACTTCCAATTAATTCACAGTGCTATTTGTAGCCCTCCAGATGCAAACGGAGATCGTGAGTACCAAGTTCTTTTGGTATTTAGCGGTGGAACTCCTGGTGCTAATGGTTATGAAATCACTGACGACCAAACTGGTACTTCTTACGGTCCAATTGCAGGTCCATCTATCACTTTCGGTCCTTTTGCTGCTGGTACTGGTTTTGCATACACTGTTTCTGTAGTAGATAATCCAACTTGTTCTGTTTCTGTAAGTGAGTCAGTTGTTGACTGTACTACAACAGATGTTGAATTAGTAAGATTTAATGCTTCTGCTATCGAAAATGGTAACAACCTTAACTGGGTTACAGCAACAGAAACAAACGCTAAATTCTTCATCGTTGAGCACTCTACAAATGGAGTTGATTTTGCTCAAGTTGGTACTGTAGGTGCTGCTGGAAACAGTAACGTATCTCAAGACTATAGCTTCTTACACGCAAACACTGCAACTGGAGTTCACTACTACAGATTGAAAGAAGTTGATGTTGAAGGTAACATTAGAATTTTCACAGAAACAATTTCTGTTAATAGAGTTGCAGGTTTAACTATCAACAATGTATATCCAGTTCCAACTGTTGATATGGTTAATGTTGATTTTGGTTCTGAAACTAACGAAACTGTAGTTGTAAGAGTTGTTGATATTGCTGGTAAAGTATTAGATCAACAAAACTACTCTGCTATCAAAGGTGCTAACAACATCACTATTGATGCTACACCTTATGCAGTAGGTAACTACTTCGTAACTATCTCTAACGGTACTACTACTGTTGTAGAAAGATTTGTTAAAAACTAATCCTTTTGATTAGATAAAACAAAAATTATAAAAAGCCCCACAACGCAAGTTGTGGGGCTTTTTTGTTTTTATTCATTTCTAGAACTTATTTTCTTGAGTTCTGATTATTATGCCTGCTTTACATCGAAACTTATAATAATTAGGGTGTTTATATATGATTAATTTATCAATGTTTAATAAACTCATT
>JAHDGP010000063.1:13773-15011 GCA_020627525.1 Bacteroidota bacterium | reverse complement strand
GACGAAGAAGAAGAAATTGATTTGTTTACAGAAGCAGAAGAAGCACTTGTAGAAGAGGAAGAAGAAGAAATTGAAGAAATTGAAGAAGTGAAAGATATTGTTGCTGAAACTGAAGAACAGGTTGAAGAAGAAACACCTGCACCTGAGGTGGAAAAACGCAAACCTCAACATTCAAGAAATTTCGATAGAAGAGACAACGATAGAAACGATAGGAGAGACAACGATAGAAACGATAGGAGAAAGTCTAAACAAGATAGAAAACCTGTATTTGATATTGAGTTTGATGGAGTTATAATTGGAAACGGTGTACTTGAGATGATGAGTGATGGATATGGTTTCTTGAGATCATCAGATTACCACTATCTGACTTCTCCTGATGATATATATGTTTCTCCTTCACAAATAAAACTTTTTGGACTTAAAACGGGAGACACAGTCAAAGGAGCTATTCGCCCACCCAAAGAAGGTGAAAAATACTTCGCACTTCTAAGAGTAGAAACAATAAATGGTTTAGAACCAAAAGACGTTCGTGATAGAATTCCTTTCGATTATTTAACGCCGTTATTCCCTGATGAAAAGTTTGAATTAGAGACAACTGCTAATAAATACACGACAAGGGTTATTGATTTATTTTCCCCAATTGGTAAAGGTCAACGTGGATTGATTGTTTCCCAACCAAAAACAGGTAAAACCTTCCTCTTGAAAGATGTTGCAAATGCCATTGCAGAAAACCATCCTGAAGCATATATGATTATCTTGCTGATTGATGAACGTCCTGAGGAGGTAACCGATATGCAGCGAAGTGTTAATGCAGAAGTTTTGGCTTCTACCTTTGACGAATCACCTGAGCGACATGTAAAAGTGGCTAGTATTGCTCTTCAAAAAGCAAAAAGACTGGTTGAGTGCGGGCACGATGTTATAATTTTATTGGATTCTATTACCCGTTTAGCAAGAGCTTACAATGCTGTTGCTCCAGCTTCAGGAAAAGTACTTTCTGGTGGTGTGGAATCAAGTGCATTGCAAGCTCCTAAAAAATTCTTTGGTTCTGCAAGGAACATTGAAGCTGGTGGATCGTTAACTATTTTAGCAACAGCATTGATTGATACAGGATCTAAAATGGATGAAGTTATCTTTGAAGAGTTCAAAGGAACAGGTAACATGGAGCTTCAATTGGATCGTCGCTTGTCTAATCGTCGTATTTACCCAGCAGTGGATGTAATCAAATCAAGTACCAGAAG
>JAHDGP010000063.1:0-13763 GCA_020627525.1 Bacteroidota bacterium | reverse complement strand
AAGCATCTTGCGGATATGAATACTGAAGAAGCAATGCAGTTTTTATTAGGTAATATGAAGGGGACAAAGTCAAATGCTGAGTTTTTGTTATCAATGAATAGATAAAGAATAATAATGTATTAAAATATTCAGACATTCGTTTGGTTATTTTGTTCTTAAACAAACAGTTCCCCGCTACGGAGAGCATTATTAATGAAGTTTAAGTCCAAAAGAAGCAAACAAAAATGTAGATTTATTATTTTATCATCACTATAAATTCATTTGGTTACTAAAATTTACTATCTTTGCGGTCCGAATTTCTTAAAATAATAGAAAAATGAAAAGAACATTTCAACCATCAAGAAGAAAGCGTAAAAATAAGCACGGATTCCGTTCAAGAATGGAAACAAAGGCTGGACGTAAAGTATTGGCTAGAAGACGCCGTAAAGGAAGATTGAGCTTAACCGTTTCTGACGAAAGAAAATTAAAGTAATTAAGAACACAACTGTGTTCTTAATAGGTCTGTTTTATGAATACTGGACCTAACACTTTTAATAAATACGAACGTCTAAAGAATCGCATTCTTATAGGAAACCTATTTAAAAAAGGAATTGCTAAGTCTTTCTTTCCTGTAAGAATATTTTTCCTCCCTTCTAAATTTGAAGACAATGTTGCAGCAAAATTTGCTGTAACTGTTCCTAAGCGCAATTTCTCCAAAGCAGTAGACCGAAATCGAATCAAGAGGCAATTGCGAGAGGCTTGCCGCCTCCACAAGCAAATTCTAACTGATACTATCAAGCAACCCGATCAGTATATGCTAATGTTTGTATACATTGGCAAAAAAAAACTTCCCTATAGTAAGATTGAACAATCAGTTGTAAAAGGGCTAAAGTATGCCGCCAGTAATATTTAATATTTCAAGCTAAAGATATTGAAGTACTCAAAACAAAAGTAGTCGAGTATTCAGTACACCTCTTTTTATGATTTACTTGATTCCTTATGTCAGGTACTTAAAACATTAATTAGATTGAATCAATTAAGCATTGTTTTAGTACATTTGTCCAGATACTTATATTAATTTATATGGGATTTCTTAAAAAAATATTCATACTTCCAATTCGTTTTTATCAAAAAGGTATCTCTCCCCTATTGCCAAGAGCTTGCCGTTACAACCCAACCTGCTCCCAATACGCCATTGAAGCCATAACTAAGCACGGAATTTTAAAAGGTACATATTTGGGCGCAAAACGAATATTAAGTTGCCATCCTTGGGGTGGTGATGGATATGATCCCGTTCCTTAAGTTTATCAACCATTTGTCAACATTTGACTATTGCGAGCTTTGGTAAATTCAAATTTGTAAACAGTATTGGCAATCCTACAACTCGTCTTCAAGCATTTTGATTTTTTTCCAAATCAGACCTATTTCGTAGCCCTTTTGAATCAAATAATTCGCAAGCTTTTGATTTTTCTTGAAAGGATTTTCCTCTCGAATCAATTTTCTTTTTTTCTCAATTAAAGTATCCAATGTAGCCAAATAATCTGCTTCGTCAATTTCCTTGAAACCGTGATCAATCAATCTTTGTGAAACTCTTTTCTCTTTCAATTTCATTAAAATTTTTCTCCGACCCCACTTTTTATATATGAATTTACTCCTCACAAAAGAACAAACATAGCGTTCTTCACTAAGAAAATTTTCATCTATCAAATGTTCAATTACAGACTCTGCCCAATCTCCCCAAAAACCCAAATCCCAAAGCTTTTTCTTAACATCAAAATGACACCTCTCCTGATACGCACAATATCGTTCCAATTTATCCTTAGCCTGTTCAATAGTTAGCTGCTTTTTTGGTTTAATATTTTTTCTCATTTCTATAACTCAATATAAGTTTTTAAGAATGTAAATTCTGCGTACAAATAAAGATGATTTTTGAATATTAGATTACATTTCACTCAAATACTTAGAGCATAATAGGATTTGCAGTCTAAAAGGAAGTATTTTATTCAAAAACAAAGCTCATCTAAGTCGGACTGACGTTTCAGTTAATTGCAAGGCTATTGAAATTTTTGAATGAAAGACGAGTTTCGAATGTAAATTGTTAAATCTCAACTTGCTCTTAGCTATCTTCGTAAAATCGTACCAAAAATACAACAACACATTGAAAAATTTTTCAGCACTTGTTTTATTATTCACTGCAAATACCATCTCAGGTTTCTCACAAGGCGCTTGCATGATTGCCATTCCGTGGTATTTTGTAGATACTTTACAAGCACCAGAACTGTTTGGAAAAATTTATTTCTTTGTAACCTTTGTTTCAATTTTTTGGGGACCATTTGCGGGTACATTGGTAGACAAATACAATCGCAAATATCTTTTCCTTGCAGAAAATGTTTTCGGTGCATTTATGTTTTTATCAATTGCAGCCTACGGATTTTATAACGGACACATCCCCACTCCACTAGTAGCCATATGTTTTGCTGCCACATTTTTTGTTTATAATCTACACTATCCAACCCTATTCGCATTCGCACAAGAAATTATTGAAGAAAAATATTATGGGAAAATAAGTACCTGGTTGGAAGTACAAGGGCAATTTACTTCAATGATTTCAGGAGCCATTGCCGCAGTATTATTATCAGGAGTTGTTAAAGGTCCAACACAGTTTTTAGGATTAGATATTAATATTCCATTTTCTATAGAAGCTTGGTCTTTACAAAAAATATTTTTGATGGATGGAATTACCTACACCATTTCATTTGTACTCATATCATTTATGAGTTTTGTACCGACTGTTATCAGAAAAAAAGAAGCAGGAAATGTAATCAAACAATTCAAGATAGGCATCACGTTTCTGAAAGACAATCCAATGATTTTTGTATTTGGAAATGCAGCCTATTTCATATTTGTGACAATAATGGTTACCAATTATATGGTTATGCCCGAACACATCAAGACTGCCTTAAATGGTGATGGAAACGATTTCGCTTTATGTGAAATGTTTTACGCTTTAGGTGCATTAGGGGCAGGTTTATCAGCACGCCTACTTTTCAAGCGTACAACCTCCGTCGCAGGAAACATCGTTTTAACAATACTCGGAGCTTTTACATTAATAGGTATAGGCTTAGCAAGCAAACTTTGGATGGTTTATATATTACTATTTTTCTTAGCAGTCTCCAATTCAGGTTCACGGATAATGCGAGTAATATACATGTTCAAACACGTTCCCAATCAAGTAATTGGTAGAACACAATCCGTTTTTCAATTCATAAATTTCATATTGAGACTACTCTTTATAGGACTCTTTTCACTAGTCTACTTCACAGAACGTACTTACCTCGATTTTTATATTCTTGGAGTGTGCTCGTTCATCGCAGGGTTCATACTTATCCATTACTACAAACGCATCGTCAACGTAAAAGTAACCCTCCCAGTCAAAACCTCGTAATGGTAACCCTCGCAGTTACCCAAAAAAGAACCAGTAAGGGTAACCCTCGCGGTTACCCGAAAAAAAAGAAACCCTGTCCAAGTACCTAGAGTTTTTTTAGAATCTCCAAAAAAACACGGATGGAGCCGCCAAATAGTGTCGATAATCCCCTTGTTCTTAAAAAGAAGTCCTCATAATGTTATAAGGATTGAGGCCCGCTCTTGACTCTCCGAACTAACTCCAATATTAAAAATGTTAGATTCAATTAGTACTGTTGGTACTTACACAGGAGCTTCGGGTCAAACTTAAATCATTTTTTGCTCAGTCAAAAATATTTTTGCTTTTTTATGAATAATTTTTTTCAAGTAAAGGGTTCAAGTTATTTATACCACAATACTAAAAGTAATTTCTTAATTTTGTTTCTAAAATATTTCATAAAAAGTGAAACAAAATTCTATATTACCTGTCTTTTTAGATATAGTATAGACTATAAACAAATAAAAATGCTCAACTCAAATAAATTCATTCGACTATTTCTTTCATTTCTTATTGTTTGCATTTCTTTTTCATGCAATCAAAATAGTAGTTCATCAGAGGCTACAGATTCATCTCCAAAAGTAGAAAAAAAGAAAAGACCTAAAACTCCAGTTTCTGATAGACCCTCAACTGTCAATGCCTCCACTTGGTTGCTTAATGAGTTTGGCACACCAAAGATGGCAATCAAAACCCCAGTTCAGATGACAGAGGAAAAAGTTGATATGGCTGAGGCGAATCTTGATCAAATTGAAAAAATTCAATTCTGGTCGGGAAGGGACCCAAACTACAAAATTGATAATATAAGTGCAACAGTAGCAAAATTTGATACTGAAGGAGCCAAAGGTGATTCAACCTTGTTTTTAACGATGATAGCTTCAAGTAGAGAAACAATAAAAGAATTTACAAAAGCAAAACAAGTCAGATATGACCATTATCAAAATGCTGTAAAAATAAATGAAAGTCCAGGAATCCTTCAAGTAATAAATGTAGCTGATTCCATTAATTTTTACAATGCCTTTTTCTTAAAAAATTCTTACTTCTATCATTTAGGATTGGTAGGAAGAAATGAAGATCTTTCAAATGACGCTTGCAATGAAATTATTGCCTCAATAAATATTGATTAAGTGATAAGACCAATTTAAAAAGCATCAATTCACATTTTAAAATGTTGACAATCTATTTTTTTTCAAAAAGTATTTATGTAAGTTAATTTAATCTGATCACTTAGTAAACTTGTTAAAATAAATTTTATGTTCAGGTCTTTGAAATATCTTATAATCGTCCTTTTATTGGTAGGTGAAATAAGTGCAATTGCTCAAAACAAAACAGACCTCCCTGAACAGTTCATTGTTATTCTTGGAATTGCTCAAGACGCTGGCTATCCCCAATCCGCATGCGAAAAAGAATGTTGCAAAGCTTTTTGGGAAGGCAAAGAAACTAAAAAGTTAGTCAGTTGCTTAGGAATTGTTGACAGATCTGCCAATCAGATTTGGATGTTGGATGCCACACCAGATTTTAAAGAACAGCTAAAATTGTTAAAGGAATTTCAAACAGATAAAAGTACACAACTCATTGATGGAATTTTCATAACGCACGCCCACATCGGACATTATACAGGGTTAATGGATTTGGGAAGAGAAGCCATCGGATCAGACAAAACCCCCGTTTATGCAATGCCTCGCATGAAAAGCTTTTTGCAAAACAACGGTCCTTGGAGTCAATTGGTAAATTTAAACAACATCGTTTTTAACGATCTAAAAAATGAATCAACGGTTCAGCTAAATGATAATATAAACATAACCCCATTCTTAGTACCGCACAGAGATGAATTTTCAGAAACAGTTGGATACAAAATATCTGGACCAAAAAAATCTGCTATTTTTATTCCGGATATTGACAAATGGAATCAATGGGACAAAGACATTACTCAAGAAATTGCAAAGATTGATTACGCTTTTTTAGATGGAACATTTTACAAAAATGGAGAATTACCAAATAGAGATATGAGCCTCATTCCACATCCATTCATAGAAGAAAGCATACAAACATTTTCCAAAATGGAACAAATCGAAAAAGCTAAAATATTTTTTATACATTTCAATCACACCAACCCTCTGCTAAAATCTAATGCAAAGGAATTGAAAGAACTTCAAGAAAAAGGATTGAATATTGCAAATGAAAAACAAATTTTTGGAATTTAACAATGATAAATTTAAACGATCTTTGGATTGGAGATTTTCTAAAAATTTTATCTACCAACCAAAAAGGAAAATTTGAAGGAAAAGATGCTTCTGGAAAAGCAAAAATCAAAATCAGAAAAGAAATTGTTTTAGCAGAGGCAAACGATCTGGAACTAACTGAAGAAGAAGTTATAGTTCCAATTCAAAATGAGATATTTCCTACTTTTCAAAAAAAAGAATTTAACATAATTGAATCCATAAATTTTGAACGAATGCTAGATTTGCATCTTGATAAATTACCAGGATACAACCCTAGAAACTGGCCAACAGGCGCATTGCCATTTCAAATTAGCAAATGTCGAAGTTTTATCAACAAAGCCATTGAGCTCAAAGTACAACGTATTGTCATCATTCATGGCATTGGTCATGGAGTTCTCAGAAAATCCGTAGAACAACTTTTACATGAATTTCGTGAAATAGAAAAATTCAGTTCACTAAATGAAGGAAGCTTAGAAGTTTGGCTCAATTGTTAGCAGTTTATCTTTATTTATAAAAGCCATATCTTTACTTAAATATTCTCAACAATCTTATGAAACAAACATTAATTTCTTTAAACGATTACCACTTCGAATGTAATCAAAATTTAGTTTATGCTATTTTACCATTTGATAATTTAGACCCCATAGTTCACGAACTTTTTAGTCATATTATAAATGCACATGGCATTTGGATGGATAGAATTTTAGAGCGCGAAAACAGGTATGATGTTTGGGAGCTGCATGAAATAGGAAAGTATATGCAACTAGTTCAAGAGAACTATCAAGATACAGATGACTATATTAAAAATGCTAAAGAAGAAGATTTGAGCAGGATGTACCAATATCAAAACTCTAGAGGAACAAAGTTTGAAAACAGTATTGGAGACACTCTTTTACATGTTTTTAACCATACTACACATCATCGAGGACAGATCATTATGAGGTTGAGAAAAGACGATATACAAGTCCCTGTTACGGATTATATTTTTCTAAAAAGAACAAAATTATAAACTGTTTTGAAAACGATAATAGACATCATTGGCGATCCAACAAGTTTCTTAGATAGCATTTTCCAAAATTTAGAAAAAGATAAAGTTGATGTAGCAAACTGCGAACTGGATCACATTTGTTATCGAGTAGAAACATTAGAGAAGTACATTTCACTAAAAGAAAAAGTAGGTTCAATAGCAAATCTGCTCACCGAATCGCTAATCAATAACAGACCCATTGCCACTTTTAAACTTGAAAAACCAATAATTTATAAATCAAGAAATATTTATCTCCTTGAAATTCCTGCTCCTAAAAAAAACAGTTTTTACAAAGAAGGATTTGAACATGTTGAGTTTGTAATAAATGAATCGCTCTCAGATTGGATTAATTTACATCAAAACATTACTTTTGATACTAAAGGAATGACAAAAAAAGTCAATCCTGATGTAAGAATAGATTATGGAAACTTTAGTGTGAAATTTCACAACTTCAACTTAGCTTACGTTATTAAATATTTGGATTAATGGCTGGATTAAATATACCCTCAAAGAAAAAACCTACATATAAAGTCAATGCTGAGTTAAACGATTACCTCTCACAGCACAATAGATGCAACTCTTTACCAATTCAATACAATGATCTTTTGCGTTTCAATTCCACGATGAATTTATTAAATGAAGCTGGTGAAGATACTTTATGGCAGACCGTTTTTTACTCTCAATCCGACCAGGAAGAACTATATGAAAGTTTGACACAAATCTACTCTATGCTCAAAGCTGATGGCGACAAAGACATTCAAAAACACTTAACCGTTTCAAGAATTGACTTTTGTACTTTTGGAAACTCAAAGCCATTTCGAGTAAGAATCATAAACGGGTTCAACGATAATTACGATCATTTTTATATTAAAAGAGCAGATGCTTCTAGGATTTACGGCTTAGAGCTAGAAGAACTTCTCTCTCCCAATAATGTGATGTTCATTGTTGATAAAACAACTTTGATTGAAGAACACATTGCTGGCATCCCTGGAGATGATTTTATGATAAGAAATCTAGATACTTCTACCTTCAATCAAATCAGAATTGCAAAAGAGTTTGTCAAATTCAATGAAAGATGCTTTGTGCGTTTATTGGGTGACATGCGCTCATATAATTATGTTGTAGACATCACTCCAGATATCGAAGGAATGCAGTACCGTTTGCGTGCCATAGATTTTGATCAACAATGTTATGAAGGCAGAAAGAAGTTCTACCTCCCACAATACTTTAAAGAAAACAATCCAATCATACTAATGGGCATCAAACACATGGCCCCTGAAACTGTTAGACAGTATCAATTAGAGGAAAGAAGCTTAATCGCTTTGAGGTACAAAGCTTCATTTGGACGAATAAATCATCTAATGTCAATAATGGAAAAAGATGTTTTGTCATTTGATAATAAAATTACCAAACTTCTTGATGATCTAAACAAACATCACAAAACAGATGCTTTTAAGAATTGTAAAACGATGGGAGAAATTGTTCATACAAATATAAAATTGCTTCTAAACAAAGATTTCACTCAGAGTAATTTGGATAAAAAACCAGCAATTTATTAATTTCAGTGTCATATTTTTCTCACAAATTAAATTTGATAAAAATAAAAATTGCAACTGTAATAAATTAAGCTTAAACTATCATCATTGAATTGAACAAATAGAAAAAGTTACATCAATTTCACCCTACTCAAATAATATGAGGATATCCATTACAATAGTGTTGTTAACAGTATTTCTGCAATTTAGTTTCAGTCAAAATACAGTTGGTATACTTTCCTACAATCCTGATCTTGCTTTTGATGGATATAATTTATTCTTTCCTCACGTACAATCTGACGTTTTTCTGATTAATAATTGTGGGGAGCTAGTACACACTTGGAAAGGAGATCCAGATACCAGACCTGGCAACTCCGCTTATCTTTTAGAAGACGGACGCTTGGTTAAAACATACAGACATAAAAGTGCTTCACAAGGTCCATTGTGGGCTGGTGGCGGTGGCGAAAGTATCGAAATAAGAGATTGGGATAATAATTTAGAGTGGAGCTATGAACCAAGCGACAGCACATTGCGTTTACACCACGATATTGCCATTCTTGATAAAAACAATAAACTGACTATTGCAATGATCGCTTGGGAGCTAAAAACCAAAGATGATGCAGTACTAGCTGGAAGAGATCCTAACAAACTAGCCGAAAATCAATTGTGGCCAGATCATATTATTGAGGTTGATCCAGCCACAAACGAAATTGTTTGGGAATGGCACGCTTGGGATCACCTCATCCAAGATTTTGATTCAACTAAAAACAATTATGGTACAATCGCAGATCATCCAGAATTAATCGACATAAACTTAGATGGAAATCAATGGAAAGCCGATTGGATGCACGCAAACTCTATTGACTATTCAAAAGAAAATGATTTGATTTTGTTATCCATTCCTCATTTTAATGAAATATGGGTAATTGATCATTCCACAACTACTGCCGAAGCAGCTACACATACAGGCGGAAAAAGTGGGAAAGGCGGAGATATAATTTATCGTTGGGGAAATAATGCCAATTACAACCAAGGCACAAATAATACTCAAAAATTATTTTTCAATCACGATGCAAATTGGATAGAGGACTATATCTCAAAAAATGATCCTAATTTTGGTAAAATATCAGTATTCAATAACAGGGTTAATAATTTCTATTCTACTGTAAATATTATTGACCCGCAGTATGATCCAATTACAAATACCTTTCCTTATAATAACAGTTCCTTTGCCCCAGAAAATTTTGATCTAATCGTTAAACATCCAGTAAATGAAAATTCATTATGGTCAACAGGACTCTCTAGTGTTCAATATCTTCCCAATAAAAATTTACTGATATGTGCTGGTCGACCTGGTTATTTTTTTGAAATAACACCTAATAATGAAATAGCATGGGAATACAAAAACCCAATGATAGGTGGTGAACCAATTGACCAAGGAACAATATTAGAACTCAATCAAAATATCACTTTTAAATTACATCGAATTCCTTCAAACTTTCCTGCATTTACAAATAAAGATTTAGAGCCAAAAGGCTGGATAGAAACAAATCCCAATACTACTTTTTGCGATTCTTTGACTGCAATTAATTTTATTGAAAATATTAATGTTAAAATTTCTCCAAACCCAGCAAGCAACTACCTAAATATTAACACAAACATAAGCTTGCCTATAGATATTGAAATATGGGATAGTAAGGGACAATTCGTTTCATCAAAAACAAATATAATGAACCCCAATCCTCAAGTTGACGTTTCACATTTAGCTCCTGGAGTATATTTTATTCGAATTAATAATAATAGCACTTTCAAGTTCATTGTAAACCAATAAACAAATATTTTGTCCAAGCTGTTAGAAAAAATTGATACTAGTTTTTTGAATGCAAAAAATATTCAACTCTACATTTTCAGAGATGATATAAACACACCCATTCCGAACAATCCTCACATTGCAGGCAACAAATGGAGAAAGTTGAAATACAATATCCAAAAAGCCAAAGAAAAAAATCACGATACACTTCTCACATTTGGTGGAGCCTACTCCAATCACATTCACGCAACCGCCGCCGCTGGCAAAGCATTCAATCTCAAAACCATCGGATTGATAAGAGGTGAAGAGCATTTACCCCTCAACCCCACTCTACATTTTGCCATCCAAAATGGAATGGAACTACACTATCTAGATCGCTCTAAATATAGACTTAAAAAGTCCAGCGAATTCCTAGAACAAATAAAACAAAAGTTTGGTCATTGTTATATTTTACCAGAAGGTGGCACCAACAACCTCGCAATAAAAGGATGCACAGAAATTCTTGACGACCTCTCTCTCCAAGCAGATTATATTTGTTGCGCTTGTGGCACAGGCGGAACAGTTTCAGGAATCATTGCCTCATCAAAAAAAACACAAACCATTATTGGCTTCCCCGCACTAAAAGGCAACTTCCTAACCAATGAAATAAATGAACTACTCCAAAACTATCAAAACTTCATTCCGAAAAATTGGCAACTTGTCAATGATTACCATTTTGGTGGATATGCAAAAAGCAATACAGAGCTTCTAAACTTCATACAACAATTCAAACAAGACTACAACATTCCACTCGAACCTATCTATACAGGTAAGATGATGTTTGGTCTATTGGATCTTATAAAAAAAAATTACTTTCCACCCAATAGTAAAATAGTAGCAATTCATACTGGGGGATTACAGGGTTTTCAAACCTAACCTACAAACCTTTATACTAAAACCTACAAGGTTTAACTAGTTAAAAGCGTTTCCCTTTAAATTTAAAAATCAAATCTTATAAATAAAGAAAACCTTGTAGGTTTCAAAGGTTTGATTAAATTTGTTCCATGGCGAAAGTTAAAACAAGATTTTATTGTCAAAACTGTGGAGCAGAATCTGCAAAGTGGGTAGGCAAATGTCCATCCTGTGACGAATGGAATACCTATGTAGAAGAAGTCATCCAAAAACCTTCTTCTAACAAAATAAGTACTACAGGTCTAAGCACTGAGCACGGACCCGTAAACATTACAGAAGTTTCCTCACAAGAACAACCTCGTTTAATATCTGGAGACCAAGAACTAAATAGAGTTTTGGGTGGTGGCATTGTTCCAGGCTCAATCGTACTAATAGGAGGAGAACCAGGAATTGGAAAATCAACCCTAATGTTGCAAATAGCCATCCAATTAGATGGAAAAAAAATAGCTTATGTTTCTGGTGAAGAAAGTGAGCAGCAAATAAAAATGAGAGCGGACAGAATTGGTGTCACCAATCAAGACTGTTTCCTATTAACCGAAACTTCAACAGATAAAATATTAAAATATTTTCATAAATTAAAACCAGATATTTGTGTAGTTGATTCTATTCAAACACTGCGTTCTCCCTTTATAGAATCAACAGCAGGTAGCGTCTCTCAAATTCGTGAATGCGCCTCTGAAATGCAGCGTTTCGCCAAAGAAAAAAACACACCTGTTTTTCTTATTGGACACATCACCAAAGATGGTTCCATTGCAGGTCCCAAAATACTAGAACATATTGTTGATACAGTCCTACAATTCGAAGGAGACAGACACCATACATATCGACTTTTACGAACCATAAAAAACCGTTTCGGTTCTGCGTCTGAAATAGGTATTTATGAAATGCAACAAACAGGATTGCGACAAGTCAATAATCCATCTGAATTGCTCATTACCCAAAATGAAAATAAATTAAGTGGAATTTGTATCGCTGCCACTATGGAAGGTTTACGCCCATTACTTATAGAAACACAGGCATTAGTCAGTAAAGCCGTTTTTGGAACACCACAACGGTCCACAACAGGGTTTGATTTAAGAAGATTGCATATGCTGTTGGCAGTGCTTGAAAAACGTTGCGGATTCAGATTGGCAGATAAAGACATTTTCATCAATATTGCAGGAGGCTTAAAAGTAGAGGATCCCGCAATAGATTTGGCAATTATCTCTTCCCTGCTCTCTTCTCTTGAAGACAGTCACATACCCACAGAAACTTGTTTCGCCGGAGAGGTTGGACTATCTGGAGAAGTTCGTACAATCAATCGAATTGAACAAAGAATAATTGAAGCACAAAAGTTAGGATTCCAAAAAATATTCATTTCAGGAAATAACAAAGGCATCGATCAAAAAAATTATGACATAGAACTTTGTATTGTTAATACCGTTGTTGAATTGTACAATACTTTGTTTTAAAAGTAAGATATTATATTGCAGCATTTATTAACAAAGGAAGCAACAAAATGACATACAAAAACTTTAGTGAAAATGAAAAATCTACTTTTAGAGAACAACTAAAACATGATTCCAAAAAAGAATTCAAAAATGAATTTATTAGAAAAACAAATCTTGAAAGGCAGTTGATTGATGAATATGGATTTGAAGCAATAAAACTAATCTTTGAATATAGAAATAGTGTTAATTATTTTCCTTTAGGGAGTTTTCCAAGCAATTGTCCATGGTCGACAATTAATGATAAAAATATTAAGGAAGCAATAGAAACCAACTTTTCAAAAGTTAAGAACAAATTACCAAATTTGATTTTGACAATTAAAGAGAGATGTAAATTTATTTATGCAGAAAAGACAGATGATGAGTGGCACCTTCATTACCTAATGAATGCAAAATTGTATGATGAAAGGGATTACTATAAAGTTTACACAGGAGGGATGCCTTTAAATGAACCTAAGGAAAATCCAACCTTACTGAAATTTGGGTGGACATTACCCAAAGACTTAAAAGAATTCTACTCAATTCACAATGGATTTGGTGAAATATACGATGCATACTTTATTCTCAACAACAAGCAAATAAAAGTAATGGGTGAAATGATGAATCCTATATGCAAAGAGCAAAATGTAAAACCAGACGATTACTCATTTGATGATCTACTTGAATTTTTTCCAGATGGCGGCGGCAATGCACAATGTTTTTTGAGAGAAGATGATGAAAATAATACCACTGTTGATTGGGATCATGAAACCTGGGAATTATCTGGAGAAGAGAATTTTTATGAATTTATTAACGAGAGAATGTCTGAAATTGATGAAGAATAATCCTTATCGTAAAGCCGCTATGTGCGGCTCTGTAATGCTGCAATGCTCCGCGGATCTTTAAACACAATCAGAATGGCAAAAAAATCAGGCAAAGGAATAAACTATAAAATCACTTGCGGTAACTGTGGTTCACATGTAATGGAATATTTCAAAAGCAGCCCTGGTGCCTTAAAACGTTGTTTCATTGCTCATATCTCCAATCCGAACAGTTTCATCAAAACGGATTTCACTAAAGTAGAAAATAAAGCAGATTTAGAAAACATTTGCTGTCCGAAACCACAGTGTCAAATCTTAATTGCCGTTCCAATGACCTACAAAGACGGACGCCTAGCCTACCGAATGCTTACAGGAAAATTTCACAGACAAAAAATGAAATAGGAATACTCGAATGTAAGATTACGAGAGTCTTTATTACCATGAAGTTGTTTAGAATTAAGGATTTATTTATATATGAGATGTATTTTTAGTCCA